>JASJAL010000079.1 GCA_030067055.1 Kiloniellales bacterium
ACGCAGGACGGCCCGCCGCAACACGGAACATGAGCATGGAACCCATCATCGGATTGTCGGGCGGATCCGGCGCGGAGCTGCCCGCCGACCTGATCAAGGACGCCAACACCGAGAGCTTCACCGCCGACGTCCTGGACGCCTCGCGCGATGTGCCGGTGATCGTCGACTTCTGGGCGCCCTGGTGCGGCCCCTGCAAGCAGCTGGGTCCGGCGCTGGAAAAGGCGGTCAAGGCCGCGCGCGGCGCCGTTCGGCTGGTCAAGATCGACATCGACCAGAACCAGGCCCTGGCGGCCCAGCTGCGGGTCCAATCGATCCCGGCGGTCTTCGCCTTCTTCCAGGGCCGTCCGGTCGACGGCTTCGTCGGCGCCCTGCCGGACAGCCAGATCCAGAGCTTCGTGAAGCGCCTGGCAGAGGCGACCGGCGGCGAGGTCGGGCCAAGTCCGGTCGACCAGGCGCTGGAACAGGCCCAGGCCGCCATCGACGAGGGACAGGTCGGCGCCGCCTCGGCGCTCTACGGCCAGATCCTCTCTGTCGAGCCGGAGAACGTCGCCGCCATCGCCGGCAGCATCCGCTGCCACTTGCTGTCCGGCGACGCCGCTGGCGCGAAGCAGATGTACGACGCCCTGACCGCCGAGATGCAAGCCAAGCCCGAGATCTCCGCCGTGGCGGCGGCGATCGAGCTGGAGCTGGACAGCGGCCAAGCCGGCGACCTGGCGGCGCTGCACAGCCAGGTCGGCGCCAACCCCGGCGATCACCAGGCGCGCTTCGACCTGGCCATGGCGCTCTACGCCGCCGGCCAGAAGGAAGGCGCGGCCGACGAGCTGATGGAGATCCTGCGCCGCGACCGCAACTGGAACGAGGAGGCGGCCCGAAAGCAGCTTGTGAAGTTCTTCGAGGCCTGGGGACCGACCGATCCCTTGACCCTGGCGACACGTCGCAAGCTGTCCTCGCTGCTGTTTTCATGAGCACCCATCCTTTCGATCCCGCCTTTGAGGACCTGCCGCCGGACCTGCCGGTCTTTCCCTTGCCCGGCGCGCTGCTGCTGCCGCGCGGCCACCTGCCGCTCAACATCTTCGAGCCGCGCTACCTCTGCATGGTCCAGGACGCCCTGGCCGGCTCGCGCCTGATCGGCATGGTCCAGCCGCGCGACGGCGAGGACGATCCGGGGGGTGCTGCGATCTACGACGTCGGCTGCGCGGGTCAGATCTCGGCCTTCAACGAGACCGACGACGGCCGATACCTGATCACCCTGCGCGGCCTGCTGCGCTTCTCGGTGGCGCGGGAGCTCGAGAATCGAAACGGCTACCGCCGGGTCGCGCCGGTCTTCGCGGATTTTCGCGCCGACCTGGATGAGGAAACCGTCGAGCTCGACCGCGAGCGTCTTCTGGAAGCGCTGCGGCAGTTCTTCGACGAGCGCGAGCTGGCCGTGGACTGGCAGGCGGTGGCCCGGCTCGACGGCGAGACCCTGGTCAACACCATGGCCATGCTCTGTCCCTTCGAGCCTTCCGAGAAGCAGGCTCTGCTGGAAGCGAAGAGCCTGGCGGCCCGGGCAGACACGCTCTTCGCGGTGCTCGAGATGTCGAAGGTGGAGAGCGGCGAGGACCTGGTCCGACACTGAATGCGGCCCGAAGGGGACCGAAGCGGCGGGAGATCAAGGCAATGGCCGAAGAAGCGAAGCAGGGCAAGGGCGCGGGCGTCGACCGCAAGCTCCTCGAGATCCTGGTCTGTCCCGTGACCAAGGGTCCTCTGGAGTACGACGCCGAGCATCAGGAGTTGATCAGCCGCCAGGCGGGGCTGGCCTATCCGATCCGTGACGGCATCCCGATCATGCTGCGCGACGAAGCCCGGCCGCTCGAGTCCTAGGCGGGCCCATTGCCATGAGCGACCGGGAGAACGCGCTGGAGACCGCGCACTGGCCCAGCGAGATCCGCTACGTCAGCGCCGAGAAGCGCCTGGAGATCGATTTCGACAACGGCGTGACATTCTCCTACCCGGCGGAGTACCTGCGGGTCGAGAGCCCCTCGGCCGAGGTCCAGGGCCACGGTCCGGGCCAAAAGCAGACCGTCTCCGGCCGCCGCCACGTCGGCATCCTGGAGATCGAGCCGGTCGGCAACTATGCGGTCAAGATCCGCTTCGACGATCTGCACGACACCGGAATCTTCTCCTGGAAGTACCTCTACGAACTGGGCGAGGCCCAGGCCGAGAAGTGGCAGGCCTACCTCGACGCCCTGGCCGCCCAGGGCCTGTCCCGCGACCCGCCCGGCCGGGCCTGACCGCCGGCGATGCTCGAGGGAGTCGCAAAGCCGCGCTTGTGTCGCAGTTGAGTTAGACCTCTGAGTTGCCTGGGTTTCTGCTTGCAGGGGAGTCCTCCCTTGCGACAGGAGATCAGCATGGCGCCCGACACCCAGCCCAGCCCAAGCCAGACCCCGGTCGTCAAGCCGCTCTTGCCCTCGCTGATCGACAGCGAGGATACCGTTGACCTGCGCCGGCTCAGGGCCTACCGCCTGGGCCGGGTCCGCGAGCAGCTGAGGGCCCACGACTACGCCGGCATCTTGCTCTTCGACCCGATCAACATCCGCTACGCCACGGGCACGCGGAACATGACGGTTTGGATCCTGCACAACCGGGCGCGTTACTGCTTCATACCAACCGAGGGGCCGGTGGTGCTCTTCGACTTCCACAACTGCGAGCACCTGTCCCAGGGCATCGAGACCGTCGACGAGGTGCGGCCGACCTGCTCCTGGTTCTACTTCGGCGCCGGCCCCAAGGTCGCCGAACGGGCCAAGGCCTGGGCCGCCGAGACCGCGGACCTGGTGCAGCAGCACGGCGGCGGCAATCGGCGCCTGGCATTGGATCACTGCGACCCGGCCGGGGCCGCGGCCTTGACCGAACTGGGGATCGAGATCTGCGAGGGCCAGGAGGTGATGGAGCTGGCCCGGCTCATCAAGTCGCCGGACGAGCTGGCTTGCATGGCCCAGGCGATTTCGGTCTGCGAGGCCGGCATGGCGCAGATGCGCGAGACCCTGGAAGCCGGCATGACTGAGAACGAGCTCTGGTCGATCCTGCACCAAGTCAACATCGCCAGGGGCGGGGAATGGATCGAGACCCGGCTGCTGTCCTCTGGGACCCGGACCAACCCCTGGTTCCAGGAATGCAGCGACCGGATCATCCGCGCCGGCGAGCTGGTCTGCTACGACACCGACCTGATCGGGCCCTTCAGCTACTGCTCGGACATCTCCCGGGCGCATTTCTGCGGCCCCGGACGGCCGAGCGAAGAGCAACGGCGGCTCTACACCATGGCGGTGGAGCAGATCGAGCACAACATCGGCATCCTCAAGGCCGGATTGAGCTTCCGCGAGCTGGCCGAGCAGTCCTACGTCCTGCCGCCGAAGTTCGCGCCCAACCGCTATTCGGCGGTCTACCACGGGGTCGGGCTCTGCGACGAGTACCCGCACATCGCCTACGCCCAGGACCTCGAAGGCGTGCGCGGCGGCTACGACGGCGTGGTCGAGGCCGGCATGACACTCTGCGTCGAGAGCTATATCGGCGAGGTCGGCGGCCAGGAAGGCGTCAAGCTGGAGGAGCAGGTCCTGGTCACCGAGACCGGCGTCGAGCGCCTCTCGACCTTCCCCTTCGAGGAAGACCTCCTGCCGCGGGAGGTGTAAAGCATTGTTTACCTACAGGTCCGAGCTGGCCGCCTAAAGCGGCTGGCCGCGGGTCAGGCGGGGCAGGTCGCCTTCCAGGCCCATGGCATGGCGCATCAGCAGGCGCTTCAGGGGCCCGATCCGGCCGACGGTCGACAGGCCGAGGTCGCGGGCCAGGCGCAAGGGGCCCAAGTCGTTGGAGAAGAGACGGTTCAGGCCGTCGGTCACCACGGTCAGCATGACGTTGTCGAAGCGGCGCCAGCGCTGGTAGCGGGCGAGGGCCGGGCCGCCGCCGAGGTCCAGGCCCAGGCGCCGGGCATCGACCAGGGTCTCGGCCAGGACGGCGACGTCGCGCAGGCCGAGGTTCAGGCCCTGTCCGGCGATCGGGTGGATGCCGTGGGCGGCGTCGCCGACCAGGGCCAGGCGCCGGTCGATGTAGCGCTCGGCGTGCAACAGGGACAGAGGATAGGACCAGCGTCGTCCGAGCAGCCGGATCCGGCCCAGGCTGTCGCCGAAGCGCCGCTGCATCTCAGCCGAGAAGGCATCGTCGTCCAGGGCCAGCATGGCCTCGGCCAGGTCCCGACGCTCGGTCCAGACGATCGAGGAACGGTGCCGGCCCTCGGCATCGTCGACCATGGGCAGCACGGCGAAGGGCCCGGCCGGCAGGAAGTGCTCGTGGGCGACCCCGTGGTGCGGCTCGTCGTGGGAGATGGTGCAGACGATGCCGGTCTGGGGATAGCTCCACTCGGCGCAGCGGATCCCGGCCTCGGTGCGCAGGCGCGAGCGCCGGCCCTCGGCGCCGACAGCGACCTGGGCGCGGATCCGCCCGCCGTCCGCCAGGCGCGCCTCGACCCCGGCAGGGCTGCGGTCCAGCTGCTCCAGCGTGGCCGGAGCCAGCACCGTCAGAGCCGGCAGTTCGGCCACCGCTGCGTTCAAGGCCAGGCGGATGGCACGGTTTTCGACGATGTAGCCGAGCGGCTGGTCGCCGACCTCGCGATGGTCGTAGTGGAGGAACAGCGGGGCCGTACCCTCCCAGAGCCCACCGCTTCCGATCTGGCCGTCCGAGACCCGTATGTCGAGGATTGGCTGTGCATGTGGCGCCATCCCGGCCCAGAGGCCCGCCGCATCCAGGGCCCGGCGCGAGCCCTGGGCAATGGCCGAAGCCCGGCCGTCGAAGGCATCCTCGACCGTGTCGGCCAGCGCCCGGCGCTCGAGCACGACCGTCGGTACTCCGCCGCCCGCCAGGGTGCAGCCCAAGGTCAGGCCGACCATGCCGCCGCCGACGATCAGAACCTCGGTCTGGACCTCCGCCCCCGCCATTGCCTCGCGCTCCCGATCGCTCGCACCACCAGCATCGCCGTTCGGCGTCGCGCTGGCAACTGACAGTGGAGCCGGGATCTCTTCGGCGCCGGCAATTTGCCCATATATTAGGCACAGAATAGCTGCTGCCTAAAAAATAATCGAATTTGGTTCGTTCACGAGGCTGGCTGCAGACCCGAGCCCCTGGCGTATCCCTCTGAAAGAAAAGGCTTCTGGTCGAGACCTCGAATTTGGCACGGGCCTTGAAAAGTGCCCGGGAGACAAATGGGGGCAGGGCCGAGATCACCGGGCGGCGGGGAGCCGTGCGTTTTCGGCGTTTCGATCCGGTCCTTGAGCACTGGCCTTGCAGGAGGAAGCGATGATTCGCATGAACCACAAGAAAGCCGGCCTGGCCGTTCTGGCCGGCCTAGGCGGCCTACTGGTCGCGTCACCGGCCTGGGCCGAGGTCTCCGCAGAGACCGCTTTCGTTTTCAACACTTTCTCTTTCCTGGTCTGCGGCGCGCTGGTCATGTGGATGGCGGCGGGCTTCGCCATGCTAGAGTCGGGCTTGGTCCGCTCCAAGAACACCGCGACCATCTGCCTCAAGAACATCGCGCTCTATTCGATCGCGGGCATCCTCTACTATCTGATCGGCTACGGCCTGATGTACACGGACGTCGGCGGCTGGATCGGCAGTTTCTCGCTCCTCTACAACACCTCCGAGGCCGAAATCGCGCTCCTGGGCGCGGAAGAGGCCACGCCGGAGCTGGTCGCCGCGGTGACCGACAACGGCTATTCGGTCATGTCCGACTGGTTCTTCCAGATGGTCTTCGTGGCGACCGCGGCCTCGATCGTCTCGGGCACCCTGGCCGAGCGGATCAAGGTCTGGCCCTTCCTGATCTTCGTGGTCGTGCTGACCGGCTTCATCTATCCGATCCAGGGCGCCTGGACCTGGGGCGGCGGCTGGCTCTCCGAGATGGGCTTCTCCGACTTCGCCGGCTCGACCATCGTCCACTCAGTCGGCGGCTGGGCGGCCCTGACCGGCGCCATCATCCTCGGCGCCCGCAAGGGCAAGTACGGCCCCGACGGCAAGGTCCACCCCATGCCCGGCGCCAATCTGCCGCTGGCAACCCTGGGCACCTTCGTTCTCTGGCTCGGATGGTTCGGCTTCAACGGCGGCTCGCAACTCGCCCTTGGTTCGGCCCTCGACGCCTCGGCCATGGCGATCGTCTTCGTCAACACCAACCTCGCGGCGGCCGGCGGCGTGATCGCGGCCATGACGGCAAGCCAGTTGGTCTTCAAGAAGATCGACCTGACCATGGCCCTGAACGGCGCCATCGCCGGCCTGGTCTCGATCACGGCCGGTCCCGACCTGCAGAACCACTTGCTGTCGATCATCATCGGCGGTATCGGCGGCGTCTTGGTGGTGGCCAGCGTTCCGCTGCTCGACCGCTTGCGGATCGACGACGTGGTCGGCGCGATCCCGGCGCACCTGGTTGCCGGCATCTGGGGCACCTTGGCGGTCGGCATCTTCGGTGCCGGCAGCCTAGGGATCCAGCTGCTCGGCATCCTCGCGGTCGGCGTCTTCGTGGTGGCGACCAGCGGCGTCCTCTGGTTGGCCCTGAAGTTCACCCTCGGCATCCGGGTCAGCGAAGAGGAAGAGCACGCCGGGCTCGACACCATGGAACTGGGCCAGGAGGCCTATCCGGAATTCGGCAGGGGGTCGCAGGCCATCTGACCTGAAGACCCTTCCCCTCTGGGCCCGGGCGGCGCACTCCGTCCGGGCCCTTTTTCGTGACCGCCGGGCGAAGGGCACAGGGCGCGGTCGAATTCTGGCCGCATTGACGGGCTATAGCTGCGGCAAAGGATCCGGGCCGGGCTTCCGCCTTGTCCCGGCGCGGGGCAACCACTAGATTCTCCAGGGTTTTGCGCCCCACGGCGGCGATTCGGGGCAGCGGACCTCCTGGTCATAGCCATGAGCGGAGCCGAGCTGATTTGAGCAAAGCGCAGCTTCAGGCCTTTCATCCCTTTCTGCGGCTTGCCGCCCTGCTCGACGGCATCCCGCCTGGGCCCTCGGTGGGCCCGGAGGGCAAGCCGATCCTTCTGCAGGTGGGCGAGCCGCGCAACGACCCGCCGGCCTTCGTCGCCGAGGCTATCGCCGAGGCCAAGCCGGGCTGGTCCCGCTATCCGCCGCCGCGCGGCGATGCGGCCTATCGCGCCGCGGCGGTCGCCTGGCTCAACCGCCGCTACCACCTGCCCGAGGGCTTCCTGGACCCGGAACGCCACATCCTGCCGCTGCCCGGCTCGCGCGAGGGCCTGTTCTTCGCCGCGGTCGTGCTGGCCGGGGGAGGGGAGGGGAGGCGCGCGATCTTGATGCCCAACCCCGCCTACCACGTCTATTCCGGCGCGGCGGCGGCGGTCGGGGCCGAGGCGGTGCGCGTGCCGGCCACCGCCGAGACCGGATTCCAGCCGGAGTACACCGCCCTGGAGCCGGCGATCCTGGAGCGCGCCGCCCTGGCCTACCTCTGTTCTCCGGCCAACCCGCAGGGTGCGGTCGCGGATGCGGGCCGGCAGGCCGCGCTGATCGACAGCGCCCGGGTGCACGGCTACGTCGCCGCCTTCGACGAGTGCTACTCGGAGATCTACTTCGATGCCCCGCCGCCCGGCGCCCTGGAGCTGGCCGCCGCCAGCGGCAGCCTGGAGGGGGTCCTGGCCTTCCATTCCCTGTCCAAGCGCTCCAGCGCGGCCGGGCTGCGCTGCGGCTTCGCGGCCGGCGACCCGGCTTTGCTCGACCGCCTGGACCAGGGCCTTCGCTTCGGCGGTGCCGGCGTGCCGCTGCCGGTCCTGGCGGCGGGCACGCGGCTCTGGCAGGACGAGGCCCATGTTGTGGCCAATCGGCAACGCTACCGCGAAAACTTCGCCGTCGCCGAGCGGGTCCTGGGCAACCGATTCGGCGCCCGACGGCCGGCCGGCGGCTTCTTTCTCTGGCTGGACGTGGGCGATGGCGAGGCCGCGGCGCTCAAGCTCTGGCGCGAGGCCGGCATCCGGGTCCTGCCGGGGGCCTTCATGTGCGGCCAAGAAGGCGATGACTCCGCGCCCGGGGCTCCCTATATCCGTATAGCCCTCGTCGACGATCCCGAACTTACGGAAGCCGCCCTCGGCCGATTGGTCGAGGTTCTGCAGTGAAGAAGACGGACTGGAGATGGAGATAGGCATGGCGGCTCGGCAAAGTGCAGC
>JASJAL010000080.1 GCA_030067055.1 Kiloniellales bacterium
TCCGTCCGGCCGCCTGGCTCTGGGCGATTCACCGCTACCGCGCGACCATGACCGCCGCGCCCAACTTCGCCTTCGAGTTCTGCGTCAGCCGGATCGAAGAGGAGGCCCTGGAGGGGCTGGACCTCAGCTCCCTACGGGTGATGGCCAACGGCGCCGAGGCGGTCAGCGCCAGGACCCTCGATCGCTTCGCCGAGCGGTTCCAGCGCTATGGCTTTCGGCGGGAGGCCATGATGCCGGTCTACGGCATGGCCGAGAACGCGGTCGGTCTCTCCTTTCCGCCCCTGGACCGCGGTCCTTTGAGCGATCACGTCGACCGTGAGGCTTTCAGCACCCGGGGTGAGGCGCGCCCGGCAGCCGAGGACGACCCCAAGGCCATCGCCTTCGTCGCCTGCGGTCATGCTTTGCCCGGCCACGAGATCCGCGTCGTCGACCAGACCGGGCGGGAGGCGCCGGACCGGCGGGAGGGACGAATCCAGTTCCGCGGGCCCTCGTCGACCCGCGGATACTTCAACAACGAGGCGGCGACCCAAGGGCTCTTCGACGGCGACTGGGTGGAGACCGGCGATCGGGGCTATGCGATCGCCGGCGAGATCTATGTCACGGGGCGGATCAAGGACATCATCATCCGCTCCGGCCGCAATGTGTATCCGCAGGAGCTGGAGGAAGCGGTCGGCGAGCTGGCCGGCGTGCGCAAGGGCTGCGTCGCCGTCTTCGGGAGCGGGGACGAGACCTCTGGGACCGAGATCATTGTCGTCCTGGCAGAGACCCGGGAAAGCGAGCCGGCGGCGCGCCAAGCGCTCCAACAGCGCATCACCGAGACCGCCACCGAGCTGCTTGGCATGCCCCCGGAGGAGGTCGTCCTGGCGCCGCCGCGCAGCGTGCCGAAGACCTCCAGCGGAAAGTTGCGCCGTGCCGCCGCGAAGCAGCTTTACGAGACCGGCGGCATCGGAAAAGCCTCGCGGGCGCTCTGGCTACAGGTGGTGCGGCTCGCCGCTCTGGGACTGGGCGGGCGCCTGCGGCACTGGTTCCAGCTGGCCGGGGCACTGGGCTATGCCGGCTACTGGTGGCTGGTCATGGGGCCAGGGCTGCTGCTGATCTGGATGCTGATCCGCGTCACTCCCCGCCTCAGCTCGCGTTGGCGGATCGTGCGGACCCTGGGCCGACCCGTGCTGCGCCTGGCCGGCGTGCCGCCCAAAGTCGACGGCTTGCGCAACCTCCCCGCCAAGGGCGCCGTTCTGGTCTGCAATCACGCGAGCTACCTGGATCCCCTGGTCATGGCCACGGTCCTGCCCGGGGAACCGGTCTTCGTTGCCAAGCGGGAGCTGGAGCCCCAGTTTTTCGCCGGCAGCCTGCTGCGCGGTCTGGGCGTGCTCTTCGTCGAACGCCACGCGCCCGAAGCCGGCGTCGCCGACACCCAGGAGATCCTGGCGCTGGCCAAGGCGCGCCAGCTCCTGGTCCTCTATCCCGAAGGCACCTTCGGGCGCGGGGCGGGTCTCCTGCCCTTCCGGCTCGGTGCCTTCGTCGTCGCCGCGGAGGCAGGGCTACCCGTCGTCCCCGCCACTATCCGCGGCACCCGGTCGATCCTGCGCGATAGCGACTGGTTCCCGCGGCGCGGCCGGGTCGAGCTGGAGATCGGTCCGGCGATCGAGCCGCCAGGCCAGGGCTTCGATGCGGCCTTGGAGCTCAGGAAGGCGGCCCGCGCCTGGGTCCTGGCCCATTGCGGTGAACCCGACGCGGAGCGCGAAGAGGGCTGACCGTCCGCGTGTCGATATCTAAGCCTCGTAGGGCCGCTCGACCCTGAGCACGGCCTTGACCGCGTCCGCCTCGGTCATCTCGGGGCGAAGCTGAAGCAGCGCCCGCACGGCGTGCTCGGTCTGTGCGGTCGCGCCGAGGCCCGCCTTCTGCGCATTGGCCAGGGCCTTTTCGACGATCTGCCGGGTCTGGTGCGTATCCGTCATCGCAAGCGTCCTTCCGGTAAGGCTGCAACCAGAGCCATGTTCGCCCGGTTGCGCACAGAGGGACCTTGATTCGGATCAAAACAGGGTGCGGCTACTCGGCATCCGGCTGATTCTGCGGCGCGGCCGCGACGAAGGCCGGGATCTCCATGCAAGCCTCGAAGATGCGCCGGATCGTCGGATAGGGCGCCATGTCGCAGTCGAAGCGGCGGCCGTTGACGACCTGCGGCACCAGGCAGACGTCCGCCAGGGTGACGGCGTCGCCGTGGCAGTAGCGACCGGTTTCGGGCTCCGTCGCGAGGCGCTGCTCTAGCGCCGCGAACTCGACCGCGACCCAGTGGCGGAACCAATCGCCCTGCGCTTCCTGCGGTTGGCCCAGGGTCTTCGTCAGGTAGGTTAGGACCCGCAAATTGTTCAGCGGATGAATGTCGCAGGCGATGGCATAGGCGATCGCACGGACCCGCGCGCGGTCCAGCGGATCGGCGGGCAGCAGAGGCGGTTCCGGATGAATCTCGTCGAGGTATTCGACGATCGCCAGCGACTGGGTGATCAGCGCCCTCGCCTCAGGCCCCTCAACCTCCAGCGAAGGCACCAGCCCCTGGGGGTTGAGCGCCAGGTAGTCGGCACCGCGTTGCTCGCCTTTCCGCAGGTGCAGGGCGGCCTGGTCGTAGTCCAGTCCCTTGAGGTTCAGGGCGATCCGCGTCCGGAACGAGGTTGAACTTCGGAAGTAGCCGTAGAGCTTCATCTTTCCCCCGGCGCAATGTGCCTTTTCTTTCGGGCATCACTTTGGGATCCCGTCGGATCATCGCAGCCGGCCGGCACGGCGGCAACGGCCCTGCGCCTCACATCAGGGACGGCAGGAAGAGCGACAGTGTCGGCAAGGCAATGATCAGGGCGACGCGCAGGATGTCGGCGATCCAGAAGGGCGTGACGCCGCGGAAGATCGTGCCCAGCTCGACGTCGCGCAGCACCCCGCGCAGCACGAAGACGTTCAGGCCGACCGGCGGCGTGATCAGGCTGATCTCGGTCACCACCAGCACGATGATGGCGAACCAGATCAACACCGCCTCCGGATCCATCCCGCCCCCGAAATCGAGCTCCAGCATCAGCGGGTAGAAGATCGGAACGGTCAGCAGGATCATCGACAGGCTTTCCAGGACGCAGCCCAGGACCAGGTAGATCGCGATGATCACCGCAATCACCAGGTAGGGGTTGAGCGAGAGCTCGAAGACGAAGCCGGCCAGGACGTCGGGCAGGCCGGCGAAGTTGACGAAATTGGTGAAGATCAGCGCCCCGATCAGGACCATGAAGATCATGGCCGTGGTCCGCGCCGATTCCAGCAGCAACGGAAACAGGACCGTCGGGCTGAGGCCGCCCTTGAGCAGCGCGAAGCCGAAAGCCAGCGCGGCGCCGATCCCGGCCGCCTCAGTCGGCGTGAAGACGCCGCCGTAGATGCCGCCCATGATGACCACGAAGAGCAGGGTGACACCCCAGGCGCCCTTGAGGGCGCGCAGGGTGGCGCCCAGGCCGAAACTTTCGCCGCGCGGGCCGAGGGCCGGCTTGAGTCGCGTCACCACCGCGATGGCAGCGGCATAGAAGCCGACTCCCAGCACCCCGGGCACGATGCCGGCGATGAAGAGCTTGGCGATGTCGGTCTCGGTCATGATGCCGTAGATGACCATCAGCACGCTGGGCGGAATCAGGATACCGAGCGTGCCGCCGGCGGCGATCGAACCCGCGGCCAGGCTGTCGGCATAGCCATAGCGGCGCATCGAGGGCATGGCGACCTTGCTCATGGTCGCCGCGGTCGCCAAGGAGGAGCCGCAGACCGCGCTGAAGCCACCGCAGGCCGCCACTGAGGCCATGGCGAGGCCGCCGCGGAAGCGCCCGAGAAGTGCGTAAGTGGCCTCGTAGAGCTCTCGCGACAGCCCGGCCTGGGTCACCAGGTTGCCCATCAAGATGAAGAGCGGCACCACGGACAGCGAATAGGACAGACCGGAATCGAAGGCGGTCTGCCCGACCATGGCGAAGGCCGCGTCCCAGCCGCGCAGCAATCCGAAGCCGAGGAAGCCGACCAGCGCCATCGCGAAGGCGATCGGCATCCTGAGAAGGATCAGCAGCAACAGGGCGGCGAAACCGAGGAGCGATTCGACCATGTCCGCTCCCGGTCAGGCCTTGCGGCCCCGGCGCAGCAGCGGCCAAAGCATGGTCACCGCCTTGGCCAGGAGTAGCAGCGCGCTGACCGCCGTCGCCACCGCCATGAGGTAGCCGACCGGAGCCAAAGGCAGGGCCAGGGAGTTGGTGACCGTGCCTTCGGCAACCAGCTGACCGGACCGGCCCCAGAGCTGTACGGCAAGCACCGCCAGCACAGCGGCGCTGATCAGGTTCGCGAAGAAGACGTTGGTGCGCAGGACATTGGGCGGCAGGAAGGAGTCCAGGAGGTCGACGTCGACGTGCTCGTCGCGCTCGGTGGCCAGCGGCAGGCCGGCGAAGATCAGCGCCGCCAGCATCAGCTCGGTCAGCTCGAAGGCGCCGGTCACCGGGCTGTTGAAGAGGTAGCGACCGACCACGTCGAGCGTGGTCAAGGCCGTCATCGCGAGCAGCAACAAGGCCGCCAGCGCGCCGAAGCTGGCGTGCAGGGCACGGCTCAAGACGGTGCCGGGCTCGCTTGGCTGGGATGGATCGGGTGTCATGCTTCCCCGTGCCTGCACCTCCCTGGCAACCAGGGAGGGCTCACCCTTCGACAGGCTCAGGGTGAGGCAAACAAGGGAAGCCTCCGCTCCCCCTCATGCTGAGCCTGTCGAAGTATGAGGGGCAGCGTCGCTTGGTCCGGAACCGGCTCACTCCGGCACCTTGGCTCCGGTCTGGCTCCGAAAGGCCGCCAGCGCGGCGGCACCGTCGAGGCCGCGGTCCTTCATCTGCGCGGCCCAGGCGGCCTCCAGGTCCTTGGCGCGCTGGCCGACCTCGGCGAGGAAAGTCGGGGAAGCCGGATGGATCTTGACCCCGGCCTTCTCGATCTTGGCAATGGCGACTTCGTCGGCCTTGTTCCAGGCGGCGCCGACCAGCTCGGCGAAGGCCGCACCCGAGACGCCCTCGATCGCCGCCTGGTCTTCCGGCGACAGGCTGTCCCACTTGGCCTGGTTCATGACCACGAACCAGGTCGTGTTGTAGAGACCGCCTGGCACGGTCAGGGTGAACTTGATGTCGTCGGTCAGCTTGAAGGCGGTCAGCGCTTCCATGGTGAAAGTGACGCCGTCGATCACGCCGCGCGACAATTTCTCGTAGACCTCGCCCGCCGACATGAACTGAGTGGTCGCGCCCAGGCCCGACATCAGCTCGTTGATGTAGCCTCCCGGCACCCGGATCTTCAGGCCGGCCAGATCGGCGGCGCTTTCGATCTGGCGCACACCGTTGTGGAGCGCTCCCGGTCCGTGGACGAAGAGGCCCAGCAGCTTGGTCCCCTTGTGCTCGGCATCGGCGCCGAGGTCCCCGGTGTAGACCTTCCAGAAGGCGACCGAGGCGCTGACCGCATCGTCGCCGAGGAAGGAGAACTGGCCGACCCGCGAGGCCGCAAAGCGCTCGTCACGGGTGAAGCTGTGCAGACCGTAGGTGATGTCGGCGATGCCCTCGGCCGCCATGTCGAAGTGAGCCGGCGGCTTGCCCAGGGGCTTCGCCAGGACGCGGATCTTGACCCGGCCATCGGTCGCCTCCGCGACCTGCTTGGCCCAGGGCTTGATCGCGTTGACCACGATCGGATGCTTGGGCGGTAGCCAGGACGACAGCACCAGGGTGGTTTCTGCGGCCACCGGGCCGACGAAGAATACGGTGGCACAAAAGACCACCGCTACCGCGCCCAGGACGCGGGCCAGAATGCGATTCATCACGCGCTTGCCTCCCTCGCTTCCGGAACCCGGTCGCTGCGGAGACGGCCGGAGGATGGTTTTGCTCCGGTCACTCGCCTCTCCGGCGTTGCGGGCCCCTGTCTCGGAAATTTCATTTCACATGAGACGATTGTCAAGAAACAAATCGTTCCATGTGGGGTTGCCCCGCCGGCTAGAGGGCCTCTCAGGCTTAAGCGGTGAGCTCATCGAGCCGACTGTCCAGCCGGGCGATCAGACCGTGCAGCCGCGCTAGATCCTCGGCCGAGAGGTCGCCGACAAGTTCGGCTTCGAAGGCGAGCGCCAAGGGCTCGATCTCCTTGAACAGTCGCCGGCCCTTCCGGGTCAACGACAGCTCGACCAGTCGGCGGTCCGCGGGATTGGTCCGCTTGGCCAGGAAGCAGTGATCCTCCAACCGCGCCACGGCTCGGCTGGCGGTCGCCTTGTCCAGGTGGGTCAACTGGCTGACCTCACGCAGGGAGAGGGCGTCGTGCGCCGCCACGTGTGCGATCACCCGCCACTCCGGGATCGAGATCCCGAAGCGCGCCTCATAGACGCTGCTCAGCAGGCGACTGGTCCGCCCCGCCAGAGCACTGAGCCGATAGGGCAGGAAAAGATCGAGACGCAGGCCGTTTCCGCCCGGAGCTTTGGTTCTTGACACTTGTTTCATGTGAAATGAATACTAGCTAGGAGATCAAGGCGCTTGCAAGCGCCGAAACCAATCCGCAGCGACCGGTCGGGTTCCAGGCCGCGCCGGTGTTTTCTTGCGTCGATACCGCCGCGCGTCGCCCCTCGAGCCGGATGAGGAGCCGGACATGCGCAAGTACATCTCCTTTCCCCGCGTCGAGGGCCTCGCCTCCCGCCAGGCCCACGCCGACCTGCCGCCCGACACCTTCGAGCGCGAGCTCGGCAAGGAGGGCTTCTTCGGTCCGGCGACGCACATGTATCACCGCCATCCGCCGACCGGCTGGATCGACTGGGATGGGCCGCTGCGCCCGCGGGCCTTCGACCTGACCCGCCTCAACGCCGAACAGGCCTCGCCCTGGGACGCCGACGAGATCCTGCACAACGCCAGCGTCAAGATCCGCTTCTGGCGCGCGCCCAAACGTATGGACCACCTGGCCCGCAACGGCGATGGCGACGAGCTTATCTTCGTCCACCAGGGCCGGGGCGATCTCTACTGCGACTACGGCCACCTTGCGGTCCGGGCGGGCGACTACGTCATGCTGCCGCGCTCGACCATGTGGCGGCTGGACTGCAGCGAGCCGATGACCGCCCTGCTGATCGAGGCCAGCAACGCCAGCTACACCCTGCCGGACAAGGGCATGGTCGGCGATCACGCGATCTTCGACCCGGCGATGCTTGACGTCCCCACACTCGACGAGGCCTTCAAATCCCAGCAGGATGAGGAGACCTGGCAGGTTCGGGTCAAGCGCGGGGGCGCGATTTCGACCGTGACCTATCCCTTCAATCCCCTGGACGCGGTCGGCTGGAAGGGCGATCTGGCGCCGGTGCGGATCAACGTCGAGCACATCCGGCCGCTGATGAGCCACCGCTATCACCTGCCGCCTTCGGCCCACACCACCTTCGTCGGCAACCGCTTCGTGGTCTGCACCTTCGCGCCCCGGCCCTTCGAGTCGGCGCCGGATGCCCTGAAGGTCCCCTTTTTCCACAACAACGACGACTACGACGAGGTGATCTTCTATCACGCCGGCGACTTCTTCAGCCGGGACAACATTCACCCGGGCATGGTCACCTTCCACCCCTGCGGCTTCACGCATGGGCCGCACCCCAAGGCACTGCAGAACGCCTTCGAGCAGAAGAAGCCGGCCACCGACGAGTACGCGATCATGGTCGACACCCGCGACGCCCTGGAGTTGGGCGCCGGCGCCAACGGCGTCGAATGGGAAGGCTACGTCGACTCCTGGAAGAGCAACGGCAAGGGCTGAGGCCGAGATGAAGCTTGCGTCACTGAAGGAAGGTGGCCGCGACGGCACCTTGATGGTGGTCAGCCGGGACCTGACCCGGGCCACCCATGCGGTCTCGGCCACGACCTTGCAGCAGGCCCTGGAGGACTGGGCGAGCTACGGGCCGAAGCTGGAGGCGGAGTTCGCGCGAGTCGAGGCCGGCGCCGCGCCGGAGGCGGTTCCCTTCGATCCCGAGGCCTGCGCAGCGCCCCTGCCTCGCGCCTACCAGTGGGCCGACGGCTCGGCCTACGTCAACCACGTCGAGCTGGTCCGCAGGGCGCGCGGTGCGGAGATGCCCGAGAGCTTCTGGAGCGATCCCCTGATGTACCAGGGCGGCTCGGACCACATGCTCGGCCCTCGCGATCCGAT
>JASJAL010000003.1 GCA_030067055.1 Kiloniellales bacterium
GGTCACCTAATCTGTGTCTCGGGACTGCCAGACCGCCGGCGGCCGGCGTGATGGATTCGCCTGCGGGTCCGAGAGTTTCGGCAATTGCGGTTAAGGCCGGGTAAACCTCCGGGAAACCCCGGCCCGCGCTTGTTCGTCTTCGGCCCTTGAGGCAAGCTGGGCTTCGAAACGGAGGAGGCAAGAGATGAGCGAGCCGGGACGCGGGGTCCATGACATGGGCGGCCTGCCGGCCGGCCCGGTCGAGCGCAGCGAGCACGACTATGCGCTCTGGGAGAAGCGGGTCGATGCCCTGCTTGTGCTGTTGTCGGACAAGCAGCGCCGCCTGCTGCGGGTCGACGAGCTGCGCCGCGGTATCGAGCAGCTCGGCGAGGCCGCCTACGAGGACATGACCTACTACCAGCGCTGGATCGCCTCGATTACCGGAAATCTGCTCGAGAAGGGCGTCCTGACCAGCGACGAGCTCGGCCGCAAGATGGCAGAGGTCGAGGGCCGCGAGGCCACAGACCCGGACCGGCAGGGCTGACGCCGATGGCTCGTTTCGCCCCGGGAGACCGCGTCCGCGTCCACTTCGCCCATCCGCCGGGCCACCTGCGCACCCCGACCTACGTCCGCGGCAAGTCGGGCGTGATCGAGCGGATCTGCGGCAGTTTCCCCAACCCGGAGGAACTGGCCTTCGGCCGCGACGGCCAGCCGGCCCGGCCGCTGTACCGGGTCCGCTTCGCCCAGACCGAGGTCTGGCCGGACTACCAGGGCCGGAACGCCGACTGCGTCGAGGTCGAGATCTACGAGCACTGGCTGGAACCCCTCAACGAGAGCAAGAGCGAGTCATGAGCCACGACCACGACCACGCGCCGCCGCCCGACCAGGACGGGCCGCTCAGCTACTACCAGGTGATGGAAACCGCGGTCCGGGAGCTGCTGATCGAGAAGGGCATCCTGACCGCCGACGAGGTCCGGGCCGCGGTCGAGGCGATGGACGCGCGCAGCCCGGCAATCGGCGCCCGGGTGGTCGCCCGGGCCTGGACCGATCCCGCCTTCAAGGAGCGGCTGCTGGCCGACGGTTCGGCCGCCTGCGCCGAGCTGGGGATCGACATGGGGCCGACCCACCTGGTCGTGGTCGAGAACAACCCGCAGGTCCACAACGTGATCGTCTGCACGCTCTGCTCCTGCTACCCGCGCTTCCTGCTCGGCCTACCGCCGGACTGGTACAAAGCCCGCCCCTACCGTTCGCGCGTGGTCCGCGAGCCCCGCGCCGTGTTGCGGGAGTTCGGCACCGAGATAGCGGAGGACGTCGAGGTCCGGGTTCACGATTCCACGGCCGATATGCGCTACATGGTGCTGCCGCTGCGTCCTGCGGGTACCGAGGGCTGGGACGAGGCCAGGCTCGCGGAGCTGGTGACCCGGGATTGCATGATCGGCGTAACGGCACCGAAAGCCCCATCAACTCATTGAAATAGATTGATTCTGCCCTCTCGGACCTGGACTCCCGGGCGGCGCGACCCCAAATCTTCCAGGAACGGCACGAAGACGGCCGGCAAAGAGGCGACGAACCGTCTCGGGAGTAGAAGGGGAACATGAGCTCAGCGGACCAAGCGTTCGACGCAGGCCAGACCCGGTGGTACCTCAAGGTCGGCGACCAGAGCCACGGCCCCTACGGCCGTGACGAGATCGCCCGCTACCTCGGCGAGGGCCGAATCAGCCCGCATTCCCTGCTGGCCCGCGAGGGCAGCGACGACTGGCGGATCGCCCGCGACGACCCGGAGCTGGCGCCGCTCTTCGGCGGACAGGCCGGCACCGCGACACCGCCACCGCAAACAGCCCCGGCCGAGCGGGATGCCGCCCTGGCTCTTCCCCAATTGCCCGACACCCTTTGGGCACACATCGTTTACGGGCTCTACGCCTCGCTGCTCCTCGGCGTATCGGCGCCGCTGGTCGTGGTCGGCGCCATCATGGCGCATGTGAACCTCGAGCGCGTGCGCGGCAGCTGGCTGGAATCGCACTACCTCTGGCAGATCCGCACCTTCTGGATCGCCCTGCCGGTCGCCCTGATCGGCAGCTTCACGGCCATCATCTTTATCGGTTGGCTTTTCCTGTTCGCCGCCTGGCTGTGGGTGATCTACCGGGCGATCAAGGGTTGGCTGCTGCTCTACCGGGAAGAGCCCATCGAGGACCCCAAGGCCTTCCTCTAGGGTCTTCCCGTTGGAAGATCCGACACCTCAAGCCGGTGGCTGGAAGTTCTCCTCGCCGGTCAGGATCGTCCACTCGACCAGGCGGCGCAGAACCTTGCCGAGGGCCTCGTCGAACGCGACGATAATGTCAGGCATCAGGTTTGCCTCGGCCTGGCTGAGGTGCTCGAGGTTGGTCGAGCCGACGATGGACCGCTTGGGCATCTTCACCAGCTTGACGTTGATCGCGACCCGGACCTTGGGGTTGCCGCCTTCGAAGTATTCGGCCTGAAACTCCCGCAGCTCCGACTTGAGGACGAAGTCCGCGCGCAGGCCGATAGCCTCGCGCCCGATCGACACGATCCGGCCCGAGTTCTCGAAAGACTCGACCATCAGTGTCTGGACCATCTGCGGCGCCAGGTCGGTCCAGCTGGAGCGGGCGTAGTACTCCAGCTGCGTCGGATCTCGTTGCAGGGCGACCCGGGTCGTGTTCAGGCTGGCATCGGCGATCGGCGGCTCCAGGATCAGCTGCCAATCGACTTCCGGAAGGTCCTCCGGAAAGCTGCTTTTCGGCGTCAGGCGATAGAGGTTGGGCGGCGGCCCCTGGCCGGGGACCGAGAGATCGCAAGCCGCCGCCAGGGCGGCCAAGGGCCCGGCTGCCGCCAGGCGCAGGACCCCCCGCCGCGGCAGCCCCCCGCCGGACGCCCTGGCGCGCGCGATGGCGGGCCGGCTACTGAGCGGGTTCCAGACCGGCTTCATAGCCCTGCTGCTGATCGCCAAAGAGAAAACGTGCGGGATCCCGTTCGACCTCGGTTGCCACGCGCTTGAAGGAAACCACCAGCTCCCGCGCCTCGGTGAGGAGCGTCGAAAGCTCGTAAAGCCCGGTCTCCGTGAAGTCGCGGATCGGCCCGCGGTTCTCGGCCACCAAAGCCTTGGCTTCCTTCGACAGCTCGCGCAGGCCATCCGCCATGGCACGGAGGTCGCTGATCGTACTTTCTATGCTGCCGGCGTTCTCCTCGATGACCCCGTCCATGTTGCGGGCGACATCCTCGAAGGCGTCGAGAACCGACTCCGCCTGCTCGACCACGGATGCGATGGTGCTGTCCAGTCGGTTGGCCAGGGACTCGACGCTTTCGGCCGCGCCGCGCAGGCTCGAGGTCATCGCCGAAGCATCGGCAATCAGCTGGTCCAGTTCCTCGCGCCGTTCGGCAAGTGCCGCGGTGATCGTCGCGACGTTCTGAAGGGTTTCAGAGATCGCTTGACGGTTTTCCTCGTTCAGGATGTCGGCTACCTGGATCAAGATGTCGTCGATGCTGCCGATCAACTTGTCGAAAGCCAGTGGCTCGGACTCGATCACTGGCAGCCTCTCCCCCTCCTTGGCCACCAGGGCCGGCGCAGCGTGGCTGCCGCCGGCGAGCTGGACGTAGAGCGCACCGCTGGTCAGGCTGAGCAGGTTCAGGGACGCAACCGTGTCCTCGCGCACCGGGGTCTCGGCCTCGATCTCGATGGTCACGAGCACCCGAGTGACGTCGGTCGGGTCGATTGAGATCGACGTCACCTCACCGACGGTGATGCCGCGGTACTTGACCTGGCCGCCGACCTGCAGACCGGTCACCGAGCTCTCGAAATAGATGTCGTAGCGGGCGAATTGGGTGTCGAACTGTACCTTGGCCAGCCAGATCACGAAGCCGATCAGGCCGGCGGTCAGCGCCAGTACGAAGCTTCCGACCAGAAGATAGTTGGCGCGTGTCTCCATGACTCACACCCCCACGCGCTCGGCCACGACATCCCCCAAGGCAGCCCGTCCGCGTGGCCCGCGGAAGTACTCCTGGATCCAGGGATGGGGGTCCTCCATCAGCTCGGTCATGGTGCCGACCTTGATATTTTTGTCAACAAGCACCGAGATGCGGTCGCAGATGGTGTGCAGACTGTCCAGGTCATGGGTCACCATCACGACGGTCAGCCCCATCGCATTGCGCAGGTCGAGGATGAGCTGATCGAAGTTGGCGGCGCCGATCGGATCCAGGCCCGCGGTCGGCTCGTCGAGGAAGACGATCTCCGGATCCAGCGCCAGCGCCCGTGCCAAGCCGGCCCGCTTGCGCATGCCGCCCGAGAGCTCCGAGGGATACTTGCCGCAGGCCTCGGGCGGCAGGCCGACCATGTGAACCTTGAGCGCGGCCAGATCGGCGCTGAGATCCGGCGGCAGCTTGAGGTGCTCCTTCATCGGCACCGCGATGTTCTGCCCGACCGTCAGCGACGAGAACAGCGCGCCATCCTGGAACAGCACGCCCCAGCGCCGCTGGATCTCCAGGCGCCCTTGTGCGGAGAGCGCGCCCAGGTCGCGGCCCAGCACCTCGATCCGGCCGGCGGCCGGCGTGATCAGCCCGATGATGGTCCGCAAGAGGACCGACTTGCCGGTGCCCGAGCCGCCGACGATACCCATGACCTCGCCGCGCCGGACGTCGAAATTCAGTCCGTCGTGGATCACCTGGCGACCGAACTGGGTCCGCAGGCCGGCGACCCGGATCACGCTGTCGTCGTGTCGCGCGTTCATATCCCGACCACCGAGGCAAAGACCGACAGCACGGCGTCGATCACGATCACGAGGAAGATCGATTCGACCACGGAGCGAGTGGTCTGCTCGCCCACCGAGGCGGCGTCGCCCTTGACCTTCAGTCCTTCGAAACAGCCGACCATGGCGATGACGAAGGCGAAGGGTAGGGCCTTGAGGACGCCGAACCAGAAGGAGCCGAGCGTGACCGCGTTGTTCAGCTGCCGGAGGAACTGCACGAAGGTGATGTCCAGGGCGGCATTGGCCATGACAGCGCCCCCTAGCAGGCCCATGAGCACGGCGTAGAAGGTCAGCAGCGGCAAGGTGATCGTCAGCGCGATCACCCGGGGCACGACCAGGACCTCGATAGGGTCGAGGCCGATGGTGGTCATGGCGTCGACTTCCTGGTTCACCTTCATCGTCCCGATCTGCGCGGTGAAGGCACTGCCTGAGCGGCCAGCGACGATGATCGCGGTCAGGATGACACCCATCTCGCGCAACATGGCGACGCCGACGATGTTGACCGTGAAGATCTGGGCGCCGAACTTCGCCAGCTGGTCGGCGCTCTGGTAGGCCAGGACGATGCCGATCAGGAAGCTCAGCAAGCCGACGATCGGCATGGCGTTGAGGCCGGTCGATTCCATGTGGCTGACGACGGACACCAGCCGGAGGCGCCGCGGCTGGACCAGGCAGCGGCCGAGTGTCACCAGCAGCAGCCCGAGGAAATTCACCAGCTCGGTTGCCGCGTGCATCGCCGAGAAGGTCCCGGCGCCCAGGCGCTCGATCATGGCGACGACCGGGTTGACGTCCGGCGGCTCGATCGGCGGATGCTCAACATCGTGCCGGGTCACCGTTGCCAGCAGGGTGGCCACGGCCTCGGTCGCGCCGGTCACCTCCACGGCAGTCCCGGCAGCCTCGCAGGCCTTGACCTCGCGCTGGATCAACCAGGCGCCCGCCGTATCGATGCGCATCAGCTTTGCGAGATCGAAGCGGAGCCGCGCCGGCGGGGCCGCCACCTCTGTTGAGATCGCCCGCTCGCAGGCAAGCAGCGTCGGCGCCGTCCAGTCGCCCTGAAGGACCAGAACCCGGACGTCCGCCTGCTCCCGAACCTCTACCGGCCCGGCAGATCGATCGCCCGCATCACGCCCCGCCTCCGCGCTCAAGCTCGCCACGGCATTCCTTCCCACACGCCAGATCGCCGTCGAAGCAGCATAAAGGAACTTTGATGCAAAGGAAATTCAAGCGGTTACAAGCGAAATTGGGCTCGGAGTACCACCGGAGGTGGCGGCCTGGCCAAATCGATCCCGAATCCTGGGAGATTTCCGGCTCAGAGGGTCCCGTCGTTGCCGACGCTCGAGCCGATGACGAAAAACTCGACGTCGCGGAGGACTTCCGAGAACACCACTTCAGGCACCGCAGAGAGGCTCAGGCGTTCACCGCCCAGGTCACGGAAGCAGACCTGATCGGTGGTGAGGTGTGGCAAACCGTTGGCGTTGGCCGAACCCTCTGTGGCCATGGGTTCGATCCAGAACTCGGCGGCAAGTCCCCAGGATTCGAGGGCCAGGGTCGGAACGTTGAACCCGCCCCCGACTCGTTGCAGGTCATAGGCCCAGCCGCGATTCTGGCAGAGTACGGCGAACTTCTCTTGATCGAGGATATGTGCGGCGAAGCGCTTGGAATAGCTGCCGGTCCGCCGGTCGGCCTCGGTCAGGGCGTAACTTTCCCGGTGCGCTTGGCGGAATGGCTGGCGGACCCCGAGGGCCTGCAGCCGGTGCCGCCAGGCCAGCACCTCCTCCGCCGAAACCGTCACAGGATGCCAGAGGGTGACGCCGGTCTCGCTCAATGGAGCTTCGATGTCGCAGTCCTGAAGGCCCCGCAGGCCGTCTTGCGTGAGCAAACCGCTGCGGACCGCGCCGGCACTCTCGAAGCTCCAGATCAGGCCGGCGACGATCGGCGCCAGGTCTACGGCCTCGACATAGTCCTGCCGCCAGGCCGCATGGGACAGCGGCTGCCGGCGGAGGAACAAGGACTCGATCTTGCGGAGGATACGGTCGCTGTTTGACATCGCCAAATCGGGGGTCGAATGCGGGCACCCCATAAGCCAAGTGCGTCCTCGTGGGGACGCCGGATCTGCGGTCATGTCGCCTCCCTCGACCCAACCGAAAAGACCGCGGCCAAGGCCCCGGTCTTCAGTCAGAAAACCAGTTCTCGTCTCCCGCGCCGCAGCATTCGGGCTGGCTTCCCCGGTTCGCCAGCGGCATCGCCTCAATTCACCAGCTTAGCGTCCTGGAGTTAACAGAATGTCAAGTAACGCAGCTAAAGGTTGTGACAAAACTCACAGAACGGCGGCCGCGAGCCGCATGGGGGGCTCGTCGATTCAGTCGTATCCGAAGAGCCAGATCGTCGTGCCCCGGTGGACGTTCGTGACGGAGTGACGGGCGTTGCGGGGGATGAAGACCTCGTCGCCGGGACCCGCTTCGACGCATTGCCCGGCGATCTCCAGCCTCAGGCGGCCCTCGGCCACGGTGACCAGCTCGTTGCAGCCGTGCAAGAAGTCGAGCCATTCCTGTCCTGGCGGATCGACGAAGCTGTGACAGGAGAAACCGCGGCCGCGCCACGCCGCCGCCACCGCCTCGCGGTCCAGGGGCGTGGGAAAGCGCGCGCGCCTCAGGATCTCGACCGTCATGGCCCCTCAAGTCTCCGACCGGGTTCTCAGCAAAACCTCGTCACCGGCATTGACGCGTCAAAGACGGTGTCGGCCCGTCGCGCCATCTTCGTTTATTCCCGGGCGAGAAGGGCAGTCTACACGTCCCGTTTCGGACCCGACAGCGCGCGTCCTCCCGACCCGGTCCTGCACCCGGCGGAAGGAGCCCTAACGACCCTGATCGCAGGCGAGCGAGCGCTCGTCTTCGCCGAGATACTGCTTACGGCGAACCGCATCGAAAGCAAGACCGGCAATCTCGCAAGCCCGCGCGACGCTGAAGTGATCCCAGATCATGATCCGACCGTCGTCACCGCTCGTGGCGAAGCGCTCGCCGTCCGGGTGGACGGCGATCCGCCAGCTGGAATCGCTGTGCGCTTGCCAGGCCTCGCTCAACCTCCGGCCGGTCAGGCTGTCCCAAAGGTGCAGCTTGCCCCGGCGGTCGACGGCCACGAGGGTGACGCCATCGGCCAGATAGGCGACATCGGTCGCCCCGCCGGCGTGGCCGGCCAGCACCGCCATCTTTCGGCCCGTGGCCACGTCCCACAGAGCGACCACCTCGTCGCTGGATGCGGTCGCAATTTGCCGGCCGTCCGGGCTGAAAGCCACGCCCCACACCACATCGTCGTCGGCCGCAATCTCCCGCACGATGGCCTTCTCGCCGGGGTCCCAGAGCCTGACCCTTCCGTCGGTTGAAACGGCGGCCAGCAGGTCGCCGAGCGGCGAATAGACAGCGCGAGTCACGCGCCCGGCATCGTTAGGCATGGCTGCCTCGAGATCGCCCGTCTCGCTGCTCCAAAGGCGCAGGCCCAGATCGCTGGCCGTCATGAGTTGCCGGCCATCCGGCGTGAAGTCGACGGACCAGACGGGACCATCGTGAGCATCGACCGACCAAAGGGGCCGGCCGCTGGCCGGATCCCAGAGGCGGAGCTGACCGTTACGGTCGCCGGATGCAAGGAGCGATCCGTCCGGCGAAAATCCCAGAGTCCAAACCTGGTGCGCGTGCCCCGGCATCAGCAGTGGCTCGCTGTCCGAGTTCAGGTCCCATACCTGCACGTTGCCCGCATCGTCGCCGGCAGCCAAAAGACTACCGTTCCCGCCAATCGCCACACCTTTTGCCGATTGGCCGGCAACCCGGAGTTCCCTGGACATGCGATGGGAGCTGTCGAAGCTCCACAGCCGTGTCAGCTGGTCCCGTCCCAGTGTCGCCAGGAGCCTGCCGTCCGCGCTCAGCTCGGAATCGATGATGGCCTGGCCGTGGCCGCTCGAAGTCTCCAGCACGAGCTTCTGCTGGTAGACGTCCCACAGCTTGACGGCGCCGTTCCCGTTGCCGCCGATCAGTTTCCTGCCGTCGGGCGTGAAAACCACCGTCGTGATCCTGTCTCCGGTGCCGAAGGCGCGTCCAAGGACCCGTCCGGTCGGATACTCCTGCAGGATCGCAGCGCCTTCGGTGCTGGCCGTTGCAAAGCGGTCGCCGGTCGGACTGAAGGCAATCTTCGATGGATTGTTCATGCGCGGGTCGTGAAACGGCTCAAAGAGCGGCTTCCGCGACGGCAGAGACCAACCGTAGATCGTTCCGTCGCTGTAACCGGCCAAGAGACCCCGCCCGTCCGGGCTGAACTCGACCACTTTGGCGCCGAGGGCGCTTTCGGTCATCGGCTCGCCGAGTGCCGTCTTTGCCGAGACGTCCCACAGCTGCACCGTTCCATCGCCGTTGGCCGATGCGATGATCTCACCGGTCGGGCTGAAGCCGACGCCGGAGACGACATCATCCGTCTCCCCGATCTTCGCGGCGACGACCGTCATGCCCTCGTCGACCGACCAGACGCGAACCGTGCCGTCGGCGCCCGCAGAGGCCAGCAATCGGCCATGCGGCCCGAAATCCAGGTCCCTGATCCCGCCGGAATGGCCGCGAAGACTCGATCCGATCCGACGCTTGGTGGCGGTATCGATCAGATCGATCTTGCCGTCCCGCTGGGCGGTTGCCAGGAGGGACCCGTCGGCGGTTAGCGCGATCGCGAGGGCGTCGCCGGCGTCGATGGGGCTGCCGAAGAGGAAGGGCCCCGAGCGGACCAAAGCCAGCCGCGCCGCGACCATCGACGCACGGGATTCGTAGGCTGGCGGACCTCCCTCGGCACGCACGGTGGCTTCCGCGCCCAGCGCCAGCGCCAGGAGCGGATCCGCATCCACGAGTCCGTAGGCCGCCGCGCCCAGTGCGCCGGCAAACCTGTTGTGCGCCTCGACCGTTGCCTGCTCGGCCCGCATTTCGTTCTGCCGGGCTTCCCGGAACCCCAGCAGGGCGAACACCGAGGAGACCGTCGCGCCGATGGCGAAGAAGGACAGGACCGCGACGGCGATGCGCCGCGTGCGCCTCGCCTTGCGCTCGCTTTCGGCGGCGATGGCCTCGGCCCGGGCCTTGGCGTCTTCGGAGGCGACGAGAAAGGCCCGCTCGAGCGCGCCGAGCTGATCGGGGTTATTGCCCACCCATTCCAGTGCCGATAGAAGCGGGGTTCCTCGATAGAGCAGATCGGAATCCCGGCCGGCGCCGTGCCATTCAGCCGCTGCGTGGCTGATGCGCTGACGGGTCCTCAGGTCGTCGCGGGACTCTTCGATCCAGCGGCGCAGCCGAGGCCAGGTGCGCAACAGCGCTTCATGGGCGATTTGGACCGTCGTGTCGTCGACCGTCAGCAGCCGAACCTCGGTCAGGCGCTCGACGGCCCGGTGCATGACTTCCGGCGCGGTGTCATGGTCGATCTCGGAGTGGGCCAGGACCCGCCGGGTGTCGGGAGTCCCCTCGCCGGGCGTCACCAGGCCGAGGAACAGTCGCTTCGTCGCCTCCCGCTCGGTCATGTCGAAGCGTTGCTCGAAAATCGCATCGGCGGTCTGGCTGATGGCCCCGGCGACGCCGCCGGCGGCTCGAAACCCCTCGAGGGTCAAGGTCCTACCCTGGCGCCGGATCCAGGTCTCGACGAGCGCATGGGCGATCAAGGGCAGCGATCCGGCTTCTTCGCCCGCCTCATCGATGATCGCGTCGATCAATTGGGGTTCCAGGTGGAAGCCCGCCCGCCGCGCCGGTTCGGTGACCGCGCGGCGCAGCTCAGAGGTGGTCATCGGTCCGACCAGCACCTGGTTCTCGGTAATCCGCTCGGCAAGCCAAGGGATCTGGGCACAGGCGGCATAGAAGTCCGCGCGGACCGAGATTACGACCCTGACCCTGCTGTCGGCAGGGTCGGCCATGGCCGAGAGCGCAGCAACGAACTTCGTCCGCTGATCGGGCGGCGCCAGGGTGAAGAGCTCCTCGAATTGATCGATACACAGCAGCAGCGGCGGCTCGGAGCCGGCGGCGCCATCCAGGTGCCGTGCCAGGGTCGGGTGGGCAACCAATTCGTCGATCGAGACGGCGGGTCTTCGCGATTCCAAGGTCTGAGAGACCTGGAAGTAAAGCTCGGCAAGGGGATCGCGGCCCGGGGTGAAGAGGGCAACCCGCCAGCCTTCGCTCCCAGGCAGCGCGCCGGCGCTGATCGCCGGGATCAGGCCGGCCCGCACCAGCGAGGACTTGCCGCTTCCGGAGGGCCCGCCGACGACCAGCACCTGCTGCAAACGGACACGCCGGACCAGCTCGTCGACCAAGGCCTCGCGGCCGAAGAAGCCGGCCGCATCCTTCGGCTGGTAGGCCGCCAAGCCCTTGTAAGGGCAGTCTCCGGTCCTTTCGACCATCTGGGTCGGCAGGTCGCCGAGCGTCTTCGCCGCCTCCTTGGCCAGCGTGTCGTGAATCGCAGAGCGCCAGCTTTCCACGCTGGCAAACCGCGCCTTGGCATCCAAGGCCATGCCCTGCTCGATGACGTCGTGCCAAGCCGAGGGAACGGCCTCCAGCCGATCGGCCACGTCTCCTGCCCAAGGCGGCCTCTCGCCCGTCAGGACATGCCACAACAGGGCGGTCGACGCGTAGATATCCGCGGCGTAGGTGATTTCGGCCTCGTCCTCGCTCTGTTCGGGCGCCTGGTAACGCGGCGTGCCGCCGATCATCGTCGTCAAGGCGTCGTGCTTTACGAGGTCTTTGGCGATTCCGAGGTCGCCCACCAGGATGCGCTCGTCGGTCTCGACCAGAACGGTGGGCGCGTCTTCTGCGCTCTCGAGCGACCCAGACGGATCTACCGTGACGCGGCGGGCCTGCTGGAACAGGATGTTCTCCGGCTTGATGTCCCGATGCACCACGCCGGCCTCGTGAATGGCGGAAAGCCCGTCCGCCAAGGCATCGACCAGCGGCATGATTCCTTGGGGATTCTGGATCTCGGCACGCGACCTGCCCTTGAGTCGCGGCGCCAAGGTGCCTCGATTGGCATAATCCATCACGAAATAGGGCCGTCCATCGTTGAGCCGGCCGAGATCGTGGACCGTCACGATGTTGGGCGAGCGGATCCGCCGCAGCAGCCGCGCTTCCTCCAGGAACCTGAGCCGGACCTCTTCGTTGTGCGCGAACTGCTGGTGCAGGATTTTCAGCGCGACCAGGGACTCCAGTTCCTGGTCCCAGGCCTGTACGACCAGAGCGAAACCGCCTTGGGCTATCTCATCACGAACTTCGTAGCGACCGACATAGGATGGTAACGCCATACACGCACCGGCCTCCTACAGGTGATCGCTGACGTCCACACAGTGATAGGTTTCGACGTCGAGGATGTTGTGATCGCGGTCGGCGGCGCTGACGCAGAGGCTTACGGCCCCGTCCCGGACGCCGGTAGACGCGGCCCCCTGCGTGACATAGGTCGGGAAGTCGTCGTGCCGATGCCACGCGCCCTTTTCGACGCCGTAAAGGGGCTTGGCCCCGCGCCCGGCTTGCTTGACCGTGTATTTCTCGCCCCACCACACATGGAAGTGGTTCTTCGACACGTCCGGCGTGAAGTTGGAGTCGAACGTCAGTTCCAGTTCGTCCCCGGACGCTTTCACACCGGAGATCTTGACCTCGCAGCCGTCCACGGGACAGGCATTGGGCATAGGGTCAGCCGCGATTGCGATTCGCACGGCGAGCAACGCCGCGAAGAGCGACAAGGCCAGCACCATCATCTGGGTCAAAGCGCTGCTTCTCATTCCTTGACTTCGATTCGGCATAGTCGGTTCCCCCCACGGTCGAGTAAGTCCTTTTTGTTCTCTTCCGGGTTGAGCAATTGATCCCGTCAATTGCTTTAGTTGTAGGCACAATCAAAAATGATCTGTGAGTTTTGCCACCCGGAGCGCTTTTTCGCGCGACCTACTCTCTTCAACTTTACTCGCAACGCGAAACGAGTTCAATCGAACGGAAATCCGCAAGGGGAAGCCGCCCGGACACGCCGACCGGCGCCTCGACGACTGACCTTTCAGGTGGCCGGAGAAGCGACCGCCCCGACCGAGGCGGACAAGCTAGCGCTGGATGGTCTCGAAGCTGATTGGATCCGCCTCGGGTTGGGCCAGCCGCACGGCCGGAGAAATCGTGCCGCTACCGGTCAGGACAACGCTCTCACGCCGCAGCAAGAACTCGTGACCGCCGTCCATCGAGACATAGGTGCCAGAGGCGCTGCGATCCTCGAGAATGAACTTGCCGTCCAGGACCCTGACCACGGCATGTTTGCGCGAGATCCAGGGATGAGGCAGTACGATGCTGCACTCCGTCGATCGCCCGATCAGCACGCTCTCGGCCTCCCGGCAGGTCCGGGATTCTCGATCGTGGGTCAGAACGACCGCGACGTTGGATACGGTCGACGCCGAACTTGCCCGCCCGCCAGTCCTTTTCGCGGGCGAGGCCATTCTCGTCTGGCTTGAGGAATCGTCAGCAAGAAAAGAGAAGACGTCGATTGGCTCGCCGACGCCCTTGAGTCGGATCTGGCCCAAAGACCGAAGTTCGGCGGCCTCGCTACCCGAAAGCAGGTCGAAGAGGCTTCGGCTCAGAAGCGCCTCGCCATCGTTGGCAAGCGCGGCGAGCCGCGCCGTGAGGTTGACCGCCTGACCGAAGATATCACCATCGGCCAAGACGATCTGGCCATAGTGCAGGCCCGCGTGAACCGCCAAGGCCGGATCGGTCGTTGCCGAAAGGATGGCGCGCAGGGCACGAAGCGCCTGGCCTGGATCGTCGAAGTAGCCGAGCACATCGTCGCCCTTCTTGCGAACGACCACCCCGTCTTCGTTGCCGATGGCCGCCTGCAGCCGCTCCAGCTCGAGGCTGATCAGGCGCTGTGCCTCGGCGTTGCCCACAGCCTCGTAGAAGGGCGTGCTGCCCGAGATGTCGGCGAGCAAGATGACAGCCCAGACCCCCTCGGGCGGCGTTTGGTCCCTCTCCATGGATCGCTCGCAAGCCCTTGAATCTTCGAAACCGATACCTGTGCAACGCGCACCCGTCCCGCCGGCAAACCTAGCACGCTGCAGTCCCGGCGAGGAGTCCGCCCCTATCCGGCAGAACGCTAGGGAAGTCCCGCCGTTCCGACGCTCCCTCGCCGCTCCCGGCGGGGCGTAGCGGATCGCCGCGGCTGAGCTTCCCGCGCACCCCGGTCGCGACGGTGGATCTAGGCTTCTTCGCGCGGAACCAATCCAGCGAGTCGCGCCGGGCGCAGCGCCCGCAGCCGGTCGATAAAGCGCCAGGTAAGGGCGAAGGCCGCGGTCGCCAGACCGAAGGCCAGGCCGACCCAGACCCCGACGCCGCCCCAACCGAGCTGGAAGCCGAAGACCATGGCCGCGCCGTACCCCACCAGCCAATAGCTGACGCAGGCCAACAGCATCGGGATCCGCGTATCCTTGAGGCCGCGCAGCGCACCGCTGGCGATGCACTGGGCGCCGTCGACCAGCTGGAACACCGCCGCGATCCCCAGAAAGGCGATTGCGAAGTCCACGGCCGCCCGGTTCGCCGGGTCCGAGAGATCGAGAAAGACCCCGACCAGGGGCCGGGCCGAGAGCCAGAAGGCCAGGGCCGGAAGAACCATGAAGCCGCAGCCCCAGGCCAGGGCGATCCAGCCGGCCCGGCCCGCGGCCACAGCATCGCCCGCCCCGGCGGCCAGGCCGACTCGGACGGTGGCCGCCTGGCCCAGGCCGTAGGGAATCATGTAGGCGATGGCTGCGCACTGGATCGCCACCGCGTGGCCGGCCAGCTGGGCCTCGCCGAGCCAGCCGAGGAGCAGGCTGGACCCGAGGAAGAGGCCAATCTCGGCGAGCACGGTGCCGGCGATCGGCAGGCCGACCCGGAAGATCTCGCGGAACCGCGCCCAGTCGGTCCGCCAGATCCGCGCCAGAACGTGGTAGCGGCGGAAGCGCCGGTCGGTCAGGACGAAGCCCAGCAGCGCGGTGGCCGCGAAACAATCGACCAGGGCGCTGGAGATTCCGGCGCCGACCAGCTCCAGGCGCGGCAGCCCGAAGTTGCCGAACATCAGGCCGTAGTTGCCCAGCGCGTTGATCGCGATCGCCACCAGGGTGACGCAGAGGATCGCCCGGGGCCGGGAGTGGGCGGCGCAGAAATGCGCCAGGACCAGGAACCAGAGACCCGGCAGGTAGCCCCAGGCCCGGGCGTCGAGATACTCCTCCGTCAACGGGGTCAGGGCGGTCGACTGGCCAAGGGCCTCGAGGATCGGCCGGGCGTTGAGCGCGACGATCACTCCGGGCAGGGCAAGAACCAGGGCGACCCAGAGCCCCTGCCTTACGGAGCGCCGGACCAGGCGGAACTGCCGGGCACCCAGGGCCTGGGCAATCATCGGCGCGACCGCGCCCAGCACGCCGAGGGCGAAGAAATGCAGGAACGCGTAGAAATGCCCGCCCAGGATCCCGGCCGCTAGCGCCTGCGGGCCGAGCCAGCCCATCATGACGATGTCCGTGGCGTTGATCGCCATGTCCGCCAGCCCGGTCAGGATGATCGGCAGTGCCAAGCGGAGCAGGGCGGAGCTCTCGCGGGCCCAAGGCCCGCCCGAGGCCCGGGTGATCGTTGTCGTCTCTTGGGTCTTCGAATTCGCGTGCATCGAATGACTCCGGCGCGGAAGCTTCCGGGCGCCAGCGGTCGGAATTCGACCTCGAGCGGCGCCCCGAGAGGCGCGCTCCGGTCTCTAGGCTGTCAGTCTGAACTGAAAGGGACGAGGAGCGCGCGCGTCAGAGCCCGGCCGAAAGGGCCGGGCTGCCGATCGACCCGGATCGGCACAGCAGGTGGAAGCACGTCCTCATAATGCCCTGCTTATAGCTGCGGCCGGCGACGGGGGTCAAGCAGCGCCCATTGCTCGTGCAGCAAACAGAACCGGCCTGCGCAGCCTGCGATCGCAATCGGCGCACCGATTGGCCGTGCGTCAGGGAAATGCGGGCAAGGACCGGGCGATACCGCAGCGTTCTCGGACTGCCGGACATCGCGCTGCAGCATGGATTCGAACCTGCGGGTCGGATAAGTTCCCCATCAGGGAGGTGAGTCTTGGACCGATACAAGAAGGCAGAGGTTTCGGCAGGTCGTTTCGTGCGCGCTGCGGTCGCTGGCCAGGCCCTCGTGACCGGGCTGCTCGCTCTTTTGATCGCGGTGCCGCTTGAGGCGCGAGCCGCCTCGAAGGCCTGACCCGAAAGGTCGACAGCGACCTCGTGGTGAGCCAGGCGCTGGTCGATCGTGTGCGCGAGGAGACCGGCGAGGACGCGCCGGCAATCCTCGAGGGCCTCGAGCCGGCCGGCGAGCAGGAGGTCAAGGGGCGGAGCGGCAAGATCCCGATCTTCGCCCTGCGCCGGTCATAGAGGGCTCAAACCAAGGCGCGCTGTTCGCCATCGGCAAGCAGGGCAAAGACTTCGATCCCGGGGGAGCCGCGGACGACGGCGGTGAGCCGGTCCCAGTCGAGATGGAACAGACCCGTCGAGAGGGCGTCGGCCTGGGTGGCGCTGGGCGCCCGGACCGACAGTCCAAGGTATCGGTTTGAGCTCTGCCCCAGCCGGGGGTCGAAGAGATGATGGAAGCGGCCGTCATCATCGAAGGGCGTGCCGGAGCCCGCCGAGCTGGCCAGGGCAGCGTCGTCGAGCGCGAGGCTGCGCAGCAACCGTTGCTTCCGGCGCGGGTCGCTCAATCCAATCTGCCAGGACCGGCCATCCGGATGCCGACCGAGGGCGCGCAGCTCGCCGAGGTCGATCAAAACGTCCTCGAGCCCCTCGGAACGCAGGAGCTCCGCGACCCGGTCTGTGATGTAGCCCTGGGCGATGCCGTTGAGCGTGATCGCCATGCGCGGCTTCTCGAAGGCGATGCGCGCCGGGTCGATCGCGACGGCGCGGTGGTCGACGCGCTCCAGCGCGGCGGCGAGCGCGGCCGGGTCGGGCCCTTCGGCCGTCCCGTTTCCTTGCCAGAAGTGCGCGGCATGAGCCTGCCACAGCGGCTGCACGGTGACGTCGAAGGCGCCCTCTGTAAGCTCGCTGTAGCGCCGCGCCTCGGCCAGGATCCGCACCAGGTCGAGCGGCGGCGCGACGATGCGGCCCCGGCGGTTCAGGACGGAGACGGCCGAGTCCGCACGGTAGAGGCTGAAGATCCGCTCGAGCCGCTCGATCTCCGTGCGCGCCCTTTCGATCAGGGCCCGGGCAACCTTCGGGTCCGGATGGTGCAAGCGGATGGAGGCCTGGGCGCCGAGTGCCGTGCCCCTCCAGGTCTGGACCTCGCCCCGCCCAGCCTGCGCGCCTTGCCCGAGCAGCCCGAGCCCGGCAGCGGCGGCCGAAATGCGCAAAAAGCGCCGGCGACTGGGTGATTTCTGGACGCTCATTGCCGAACCTCCTCGCCGCTGTGCTCTTGGTGGTCCATTCCCGATCCGCTCTGCTGCATGTGGTGCTGGCCGGGGTTGGTCATGTCCGGCATCGCGGCACCGGTCTGTTCGTGGCCCGGCCCGTGCTGGGTTTCCGGCACTTCCCCCAGGATGGCGTCGCTGGGAATCTCCGAGAAGGCGACGACCCGGCCGCGATATGCAGCGGCAAAGTCCTCGGCATCGGCCCGCTTCGAGAACGGCACGGCCTCGGGCGCGCCCATGCCGCCCTGTTGTGTGCTGCCAATCACGTACCAGGCGTCCTTCGCCTCGATCCAGGTTCCGGCCTCGGGCTTGTCCCAGCTCGCCCGGCCCATGTCGTTGACGTAGATGGCCGCGACGTCCTTGGGCTCCTCCGGCAGCAGGGTGAAGGCAAGGGTGTCGCGGACCGAGCTGAACCAGATCGGCTCGGCCTTGCCGGAGAGGAAGATCTGGCCCTTGGGGCCCTGGTGATCCTGCACGATCATGTTGCAGTAGTGCCCGATCGCCTCGCGCGTCAGCTCGGCCGGCGGCGGCGCTTCGGCTGTCTGCTCTTCCCCGCAAGCCGTGGCCAGAAGGAAAAGGGCCGAGAGGGCAAGTCCCCAGTTCGCGCGCCGCATGGCTAAACCTCCTTCTTGCGGAATACGAGGACCGTCGCGGTCAGGGGCAGGGCCACCCAGGCGAGGATCGCCAGGAGCGGTATCGCGGGTCCGAAACCGCCCGCCGAGGCCAGCCCCGCCATGCCGGAGACCTGACCGACGCCGTCCGAGCCGGCGAGGTTGAAGAGCCGGTAGGCATCGGTGGGATTGAT
>JASJAL010000075.1 GCA_030067055.1 Kiloniellales bacterium
TTCGTGATGACCATTCCCTGGATCGCGATCGGGTTCTGGAACTCGGTCATCGGCGTGACCCTGGCCCTGGGCGGGCGCGGGGTCGAAAAGACCAGCCCCTTCATGGCGCGGGTCGACGATAGGGCGCCGATCGACACCCGTACCGCGCTGATCATGCCGGTCTACAACGAAGACCCGGGACGGGTCTTCGATCACATCGAGCGGATCCTCGACTCGCTGGACGACACCGGCGAGGCCCGACATTTCGAGTTCTTCCTGCTGAGCGACACCAACAAGCCGGAGATCGCCGCCGAGGAAGAGCGGCGCTTCGCCGAACTCGCCAAGCGGGACCCCCGACCAGGGCGCCTGCACTACCGTCGCCGCCAGGACAATGTCGGCCAGAAAGCCGGCAACGTCCGGGACTTCTGCGAGCGCTGGGGCGAGGGCTTCGACTTCATGGTGGTCCTCGACGCCGACAGCATCATGACCGGCGGGACCATCCTGCACATGGTCCGGGTCATGCAGGCCAACGCGCGGCTCGGTATCCTGCAGACCCTGATCGCCGGTTTGCCGGCGCGCAGCGCCTTCGCCCGGATCTTCCAGTTCGGGATGCGCCAGGGCATGCGGACCTACACCATGGGCAGCGCCTGGTGGCTGGGCGAGGACGGACCCTATTGGGGGCACAACGCAATCATCCGGGTCGCGCCCTTCATCGCCCACTGCGAACTGCCGATTCTGCCCGGGCGCGCGCCGCTCGGCGGCCGGATCTTGAGCCATGACCAGGTCGAGGCCGCGATGATCCGCCGCGGCGGCTACGAGGTCCGCGTTCTGCCCGCCGAGTTGGGCAGTTACGAGGAGAACCCGCCGACGATCCTCGACTTCATCAAGCGCGACTTGCGCTGGTGCCAGGGCAACATGCAGTACTTTCAGCTGCTGAACATGCCGGGCCTGCTGCCGATGGGCCGCTTGCAACTGGTGCTGGCGATCCTGATGTACGCTTCCTCGCTATTCTGGCTGGGCTTTCTGACCCTGAGTCTGGGCCAGGCGGTCATCTACGGCCTGGGCGCCGACCCGAGCGAGATCGCGCCCTTGTTCGGGACCTACTGGGGCAGCATCGATGCCGGAGCGGGGCTCGCCTTCTTCGTGGTGATGATGGGCATGACCTTCATGCCCAAGCTGCTGGGCATCGTCGAGATCATGGTCCAGAGGGCCAAGCGGCGCAGCTATGGCGGCAGCGGGCGGTTGTTGACCAGCGCCCTGGTCGAGTTCGTGTTCTCGGTGCTGATCGCCCCGATCCTGGCGGTGGTCCACAGCATCTTCATCATCGGCCTGGTGTTCGGGCGCTGCGTCACCTGGGAGGCCCAGGACCGCGACGGCCATCAGATCGGGCTTCGCGAGGCGGCAGCCGCCTTCTGGCCGCAGACCCTGGGCGGCCTGGGCTGGACCGCCGCGCTGGCCTTGGCGGCGCCCAGCGTGCTGCCCTTCGCTTCGCCGATCCTGATCCCATTGACCTTCTCAATACCTTTTGCCCTCATCACCTCTCGCATGGATTTCGGCCGGCTGCTCGCCCGCGTGCAGCTCTGCCCGATGCCCGAGGAGCTGATGCAGAGCCAGAGGATCGTCTTCGATCAGGCACGGCCGACCCTTGCGGTGCCGGCCGTCGAAGGGGTGCCGATCATCACCGAGCCGAACCGGCCGGCCCAGGCCCAGGCAGCGGCCATCGCGCGGGCGCAGGAACGGACCACGGACGGGCGCTGGCTATGAGCAACACGCCAAGCCGCGAAAGGAGCGAGCGGGACGTCCGCCTGGACTTCTTCCGCGGCTTGGCGATGTTCATCATCTTCATCGCCCACGTCCCGGCCAACCCCTGGGGCCGCTATATCCCGGCCAGGTTCGGCCCTTCGGACGCGACCGAGATCTTCGTCTTCTGCTCCGGCTTCGCCTCGGCGCTGGCCTTCGGCAGCATCTTCGTCAAGAAGGGCTTCTTCCTGGGCACGGCGCGGATCGTCTACCGCGCTTGGCAGATCTACTGGGCTCACATCTGCCTCTTCCTGATGACCGCGAGCGTCGTCGTCCTGGGCACCGAGTTCATCGGGATCAAGGATTACGTCGGCCGGCTGAACCTGCATCACTTTTTCGACGACCCGGCCAACGGCGTCGTCCACCTCCTGACCCTGACCTACGTGCCGAACTACTTCGACATCCTGCCGATGTACTTCGGCGTGCTGATGATGATCCCGATCATGATGGCGCTGAGCCGGATTCACGTCGGCCTGGCGATCGGCTTCAGCCTGACCCTCTGGGCGGTGAACATGACCTTCAGCTTCGGCCTCCCGGCCGAATGGTGGTCGGACCGGCCCTGGTTCTTCAATCCCTTCGGCTGGCAGCTGATCTTCTTCACCGGCTTCGCCTTCGCCTCGGGCTGGATCAAGCCGCCGGCGCCGAACAAGTGGCTGGTCGGCCTGGCGCTGGTCTTCGTTCTGGCCATGATCCCGATGAAGTACGCGCCGATCTGGAAGAACGTCGAGGTCATCAACACCATCAGCTACAACCTGCTCTGGGGCTTCCAGAAGACCGATTTCGGCGTGCTCCGCTGGGTCCACTTCCTGGCCCTGGCCTACCTGGTCCTCTGCCTGCTGTCCGGGCGGGAGCGGCTGCTCAGGGCCGCCGTCTTCAAGCCGATCGTCAAGGTCGGCCAGCAGGCCCTGGCGGTCTTCGTCACCTCGATGGTGGCGGCGCAGGCCAGCGGCATGGCCCTGGACGTGATGGGCCGGGATCCGCTGGATTACGTGATCATCCACGCCGTCGGCTTCGCCCTGCTGATCGCCGTGGCCTACACCGTGGGCTACTTCAAGTCGGCACCTTGGTACCGCGCGCGGCCGCAGCCGCCGCGTCTCCAGGTCGCGCCGGCGCCGATTCAGCCAAGCGAAGCAGTCGGCGAAACGACCATACCCGAGCCGGCGGCCAATCCGGTTGCGCCCCAGCCGAAGCCCTTGGCTCCGGCGGCGCGGCGCCGACAGCACCAGCGCCGCTGAGGGCCTCCGGCTTCACTTCACCAGCGTGACCGGAACCTCGACCAGCGAGATGACCTTGCTCGTGACCGAGCCGAGCAGCAGGCCGGCGACCCGTCCGAGGCCACGCGTGCCCATCACGATGGCGTCGCAGGCCTGCGCGCGGGCGTAGTCCGCGATGGTCTCGGCGACCGGTCCGACCTCGATCGCGACCCGGTGGTCCAGCTTGGTCGAGGCCAGGAGCGCGCGGGCCCGGACCAGCGCCTTCTCACCCTCCTCCCGGTGCAGGTCGGCGACCGACTCCGCGCTGACGAAGTCGGTGATCGATGTCGGGATCGTCGGCTGAACGTTGAGCAGGTGGAGGGTCGTGCCGGGCGACCGCGCGGCCTTGTCGATCCCGACCTGGAGCGCTCGGATCGAGGCCTCGGAGCCGTCGACCGGTATCAGGAGTGAGTTCACCTCGAAGCCTCCCTGAAATTGTGCGGCGGCATAACGGGCTGACCGCGACCACGCAGAGGGCGAAGGACGCGGCGAAGAGGGTGCGGTAGCCATCGACCCGTTCGCCCAGCACGTCGGCCTGCGCCGGTCGCTGAGGGGGCCTTGGAACTCGCTGGGCGCATGGCCGGTCACCCGGAAAAGGGGCGGAATCGGAACGTGTACGAATGGCTAGCCAGCCTATAGGCCTGCGCGGCCCATGCAAGCCGTAGAGGCGCCCGTCACCGCGGCTCCCGCGCCAGGGCCAGGGCGATGCGGGCGGCCAGGCGGGCGTTGTTCTCGACCAGGGCGACGTTGGCCTCGAGGCTGCGGCCCCCGGTCGCCTCGAGCACCCGCTCGAGCAGGAAGGGCGTGACCTCCTTGCCCGAGATCCCTTCTGCGTCGGCCCTTGTCACCGCGGCCTCGATCACCGGTGCGATCTCCGCTTCAGGGATCTCGGCGGCCTCGGGGATCGGGTTCGCCAGCATCTGACCGCCGGTGATCCCCAGGCCGGCGCGCAGGCGGTGCGCCCGGGCGACCTGATCCTCCCGGTCCATGCGCAGCGGACAGGCCAGGCCGCTGTCCCGGGACCAGAAGGCCGGGAAGGCATCGGTCTGCCAGCCGATTACCGGGACGCCGCGGGTCTCCAGCGCCTCCAGGGTCTTGGGCAGGTCGAGGATGGCCTTGGCCCCGGCGCAGACCACGGTGACCGCCGTCCGGGCCAGCTCGTCGAGGTCTGCGGAGACGTCGAAGCTGCGTTCCGCGCCACGGTGCACGCCGCCGATCCCGCCGGTGGCGAAGCACTCGATCCCGGCGAGCCTGGCGCAGATCATGGTCGCCGCGACGGTCGTCGAGCCGTCGCCGCCCACAGCCATCCGCGCGGCCAGGTCGGCGCGGGACAGCTTCGCGACCTCAGGCGCCCGCGCCAGGGTTTCGAGCTGCCTGTCGTCGAGCCCGACGCGAATCCGTCCTTCGAGTACGGCAATCGTGGCGGGGACGGCGCCCTCGGCCCGGACCGCCGCCTCCACCATGCGGGCGGTTTCCAGGTTGCGCGGCCAGGGCAGGCCGTGAGTCACGATGGTGCTCTCCAGCGCGACCACCGCGACGCCCTCGGCCAGGGCGGCGGCGACTTCGGGACTCTTTTCGATCCGGGTCATGCGGCCTGCCGGCGGGCGGCGGCGAGGCCCGCGCCCAAGGCCGCCTCGGGAGGCTGGCCCTTCAGGGTCGCGGCCAGGTGTGCGGCCAGGAGCGCGTCACCTGCCCCGGTCACGGAGCGAAGCGTACCGCCCTCGGGCCGCAGGGTCGCCACGCCGTGGGGGCCCGCGTCGGTGGCGGCATGGGGTCCGTCGGTCACGACCGCGCGGACAACACCCCGGGCCACGAGCGCCCGCGCCGCCGCCTCGGCGGTCTCGAAGCGGGTCGCGCAGATCACCTCCGCCTCGGCACGGTTGCCATAGAGCCTGTCGAGACGGTCCAGGATCGGGCGGAGCCTTGGCGCCTTGGCCGGCGATACCGCGTCGGCGATCAGGGCTGGGCGCCCCTCCCGCACCGCCAGGGCCCGGATCACCTCCACGGGCAGGTTCGCGTCGAGGAACCAGGCCTCTGCGTGGAGCAGGCGACCGAGGGAAAGGTCCGCGGGCGTCAGCGCGTCGAGCGCGGCCGCATCGGCGACCGCGGCCAGCAGCTCCCCCTCGGCATCTTCGATCGCCACGTAGCAACCTGTCGCTGCCTCTCTGCCGACAAGCAGCCCCTTCGTCTCGATGCCGTCTTCCGACAGCGCCGCCCGCAGGCGCCGCCCTTCTTCGTCGTTCCCGAGCGGTGCGACCAGGGCGACCCGGCAACCCGCTGTCGCGAGTGACCGGGCGACGTTGAGTGCGACCCCGCCCGGGCGCCGCTCGACCCGGCCGGGCGTATCCGGACTGGGCGCCGGCGCCTGGGCGCGGGCGATCACGTCCCAGTGGGCCGCCCCGAAGCATACGATCTCTGGTTCTTCACGCGTCACGTGGAGGGGCGTCCCGGCCTGGCCACTTTGGCTTCCGTTCGAAAGGTCTCGCGATCCTAGCCCAGGGCTTCCGACGGCGCGCTCAGAAATCTGCGCGCTGACCGCGGGCAGCGCGGCGATGCGTTGACCCGGGGCGGCGGGCCGGACAGAGTCGGGCTTTGACCTCGGCAGCGGACTCTACAAATGAAGGCGGTCTTCGACCCGGCGCAAAAGGCCCATCATCCGCAGCGTTTCCTGGTAAGCGGCGCCTGGCAGCCGAGCCCGGAGACGCCGGAGCGGGCCGAGATCCTCCTGCGTGCCCTGGCCGAACTCGGCCTGGACGTCGAGGCACCGCCGGACTCCGGCCCCGCAGCCATCGCCGCGGTGCACGACCAACGCTACCTGACATTCCTCCAAGGAATCTATCCGCGCTGGTGCCGGATCGAAGGCGCGCCCGAGGAGGTCGTGCCCAACGTCCATCCGGTCGCCCGCCGGGGCGAGGCGGCGGCCGGCTACCCCGCCTCGGCGGTCGGGCAGGTCGGCTACCACGTCATGGACGGCGCGGCGCCGATCAACGCCGAGACCTGGGCCAGCGCCTACGCCGGCGCCCAGAGCGCGATCCGCGCCGCCGACCTGGTCCTGGGCGGCGATGCGCTGGCCTATGCGCTCTGCCGGCCGCCGGGCCACCACGCCACGGCCGACATGGCCGGCGGCTTCTGCTTCCTCAACAACGCCGCCATCGCCGCCGAACGGCTGCGGGAACGACACCAACGGGTCGCGGTCCTCGACGTTGACGTGCACCACGGCAACGGCACCCAGCAGATCTTCTACGGCCGTGGCGACGTGCTGACCGTCTCGCTCCACGCCGATCCGGTGCGCTTCTATCCCTTCTTCTGGGGCTACGCGGCGGAGACCGGCGAGGGCGAAGGCGAAGGCTGCAACCTGAACCTCCCGCTGGAGCGCGGCACAGGGGACGACGCCTTTCTGCAATCGCTGGACCTCGCGCTCGCGCGGATCGCCGACTTCTCGCCCGGCGCCCTGGTCGTCGCGCTGGGCCTCGACGCCCATGAGAGCGATCCCTTCCAGGGCTTGGCGATCACCACCGCGGGCTTCGCGCGGATCACCGAAAGGATCGCAGCCTTGAGGCTGCCGAGCGTCATCGTCCAGGAAGGCGGCTACGTCAGCGCGGCGCTCGGCGCCAACCTGGTCTCTGCACTGCAGGGTTTCCTGGAAGCTCCGGCCTGAGACGGCCCGCCAGCCGCGCAGTCGCCGTTTCGTGGCCCTCGTGGGCACCGAAGCCGAAAATCCATGGCTTTTCCACAGAACCCAGGCTCGCTTGCTGCACGGGAAACGTGTTTTATGGATCCTTCAAACCACCTGGGAGGAGGAGTCCATGAACCCTGCGAAAACGACGGCCGCCGCCTTGGCAATGGCGGCGGCCTTTGCGTTCCAGACCGCCGAGGCAAAGCCGCTGCGCTTCATCCAGGGCGATGTGATCTGCACCGAGTACGACGGCATCTCCGACGATCTACTGACCGGCGGCCTCGGCGCGTCGGGGCTGGGTCTCGCCGGCACGACGCCGGCGCTCTCGAGCCCGCCGACGGCCGCGGAGCTGCGAACCCTGGCGATCTACAACAACTATCGGGCCCTGGTGCCGATCGATCCCGGCGGCGGCTACGGCACCCTCTTCGGCCCCAACATCGACGCCCAGGGCAACGACACCGGGACCGAAGGCAAGATCGCCGGCCTCGAATGCCTGGCCTATGCCGGCCGCTTCAAGGGCCGGGAGAACGTCACCCTGATGGTTCAGGTCCCCGAGAGCTTCGATCCAGAGGAGGCCTGCATCGTGACTGCGCCATCCTCGGGCTCGCGCGGGATCTACGGCGCGATCGGCACCGCCGGCGAGTGGGGCCTCAAGAACGGCTGCGCCGTCGCCTACACCGACAAGGGCACCGGCAACGGCGCGCACAACCTGCAGCGCGATACGGTCAACCTGATCCAGGGCCAGCGCGAGAACGCCGACGCGGCCGGCCGGGATGCGGCCTTTCGCGCCAAGCTCAACGGCAAGGCGCTGGCCGCCTTCAACGCGAAGACGCCGAACCGCTTCGCCTTCAAGCACGCGCATTCCCAGCTCAACCCCGAAGCCGACTGGGGTCTCAACGTCTTGCAGTCTATCGAGTTCGCCTTCTCGGTCCTCAACGGGCTTTGCGACGACGACGAATTTGAAAGCGGGCGCCTCGCGCGCTTCGGCGGAGATGACGACGATGACGACGGCGACGACGCGGGCTGCGGGATCACGCCCGACAACACCATCGTCATCGCCTCCAGCGTCTCCAATGGCGGCGGTTCCTCGGTCCTCGCCGCGGAGCAGGACAAGAAGGGCCTGATCGACGGCATCGCGGTCTCGGAGCCGAACGTCAATCCCGAGCCGGGCGGCGCCTTCGGCATCCAGCAGGGCGACGGCGACATCCTCTTCGCGCACAGCCGCAGCCTCCTGGATTACACGACGATCCTCAGCATCTACCAGGGCTGCGCGAACTTGGCGGACAGCAACAAAGCGGCGCCCGTCAATGGCGGCGGCAGCGATGAGCGCTGCACCTCGCTCTACGAGAAGGGCCTGGTGAGCGGCGCGACCACGGAGGAGCGGGCCCAGGATGCGCAGCGGATCATCAATGCCGCCGGCATCCTGCCCGAGCAGAACGTCACCCAGCCCTCAAACTACGCATTCTTCGTGCCCCAGGCGATCGGCGTCACCTACGCCAACGCCTACGGCCGCTTCAGCGTGGCCCGGAACCTCTGCGGCTACAGCTTCGGGGCGACCGATGCCGTCAGCTTCGAC
>JASJAL010000124.1 GCA_030067055.1 Kiloniellales bacterium
AGGTCGTGGCTGATGAAGAGGTAGGTGAGCCCCAGGTCCTCCTTCAGGTCCATGAAGAGGTTCAGGACCTGGGCCTGGATCGACACGTCGAGCGCCGCCACCGCCTCGTCGCAGACCAGGAACTCGGGCTCGACCGCCAGGGCCCGGGCGATGCCGATCCGCTGGCGCTGGCCGCCCGAGAACTGGTGCGGATAGCGGCGCCGGTAGCTCGGGTCCAGACCGACCCGCAGCAGGACCTCGGCCAGCTTGTCTTCGGCCTCGGCCGCGTTCCACAGACGGTGGAAGCGCGGCGCCTCGCCGATGATCTCCGAGACCCGCAGCCGCGGATTCAGCGAGGCGAAGGGGTCCTGGAAGATCATCTGGATCTTCAGCGAGACGTCGCGCGCCGCGCGTCCGGTCTCCATCGAGAGCGGCGCGCCGCGGAAGCGGACCTCGCCGTCGCTCGGCTCCAGGATGCCGGCGACCATCCGCCCGACCGTCGACTTGCCGCAGCCCGACTCGCCGACCAGGCCGACGACCTCGCCCTGCTTGATCGCGAAGGAGGCCTGGTCGACCGCGTGCACGACTTCCTCGCGGACGTCCGCGCCCAGGCGCTGGGCGATGCGACCGGCCAGATCGAGCGACTTCACGAAGCGCTTCGACAGGTCCTTCACTTCCAGGAGGGTGGTCACGCTGCACCCTCCCCGGCAGCTTCGTCGCCGCGGCCGCTGTGCGGATGGAAGCAGCGGATCCCGCGCCCGGCCAGGGGCTCGGTGATCGGCGGCTCCTTGTGGCAAGCGTTGTCGGCCCGGTCGCAGCGCGAGCGGAAGGCGCAGCCCACCGGCAGGCTCAGCAGGGAAGGCGTCATCCCCGGGATCTGGGTCAGGCGCCGGCCGCGGCGGTTCTGGCTCGGCACCGAGCCGATCAGGCCGTGGGTGTAGGGGTGCAGCGGCCGGTCGATCACTTCGTCGACCCGGCCGGTCTCGACCATGCGCCCGGCGTACATGACGCAGAGGTGGTCGGCCAGTCCGGCGACCACCGCCAGATCGTGGGTGATCCAGATCAGCGCGGTGCCGGTCTGGCGGCAGAGCTTCTGGACCTCGTGCAGGATCTGCGCCTGGATGGTGACGTCCAGGGCCGTGGTCGGCTCGTCGGCGATGATCAGATCGGGCCGATTCAGCAGCGCGATGGCGATCGCCACCCGCTGCCGCATGCCGCCCGAGAACTGGTGCGGATAGGCCTTGAGGCGCTCCTCCGGCGAGGGGATCCCGACCTGGCCCAGGGCGTCGCGAGCGCGGGCCCGGGCGCTGTCCTGGTCGACTTGCTCGTGGGCCAGGATGGTCTCGATCATCTGGGTGTCGATCCGCAGGACCGGGTTGAGCGTCATCATGGGGTCCTGGAAGATCATTGCGATCCGGTTGCCGCGCAGGTCGCGCAGCCGCTCCTCGTCGGCCTGCCTGAGGTCTTCGCCGTTGAAGCGGATCTCGCCGCCGACCACCTGCCCGGGCGGATCGACCAGGCCGATGATCGAGAAGCCGGTCACCGACTTGCCCGAGCCGGACTCGCCGACCAGGCCCATGACCTCGCCGCTGTTCACCGTGAAGCTGACCCCGTCGACCGCCTTGGCGACGCCGTCCTTGGTGAAGAAGTGGGTCTGCAGGTCCTCGACCAGGAGTGTCGGCGTCGCCTCGCTCACCGGCTCAGCGCTCCAGGCGCGGGTTGAGGACGTCGCGCAGCTGGTCGCCGACCAGGTTGATCGAGACGATGGTGACGAGCAGCGCGATGCCGGGGAAGAAGCTGATCCAGTACTTGCCGCTCAGCATGTACTCGAAGCCGTTGGCGATCAGCAGGCCGAGCGAGGGCTCGGTCACCGGCAGGCCGACGCCCAGGAAGCTCAGGGTCGCCTCCAGGGCGATGGCGCGCGCTGTCTCCACGGTGCCGACCACGATCAGCGGCGGCAGGCAGTTCGGCAGCAGGTGCCGGAACAGGATGCGCCGCGGCGGCAGGGCCAGGCAGGTCGCCGCCTCGACGTACTCCCGGCGCCGCTCGACCAGGGCGCTGGCGCGCACCGTGCGCGCGTAGTAGGCCCACTGGACGATGACCAGGGCGATGATGATCTTGTCGACTCCCTTGCCCAGAATGGTCACCAGCATCAGGGCGACCAGGATCGCCGGGAAGCTCAGCTGCAGGTCGACGAAGCGCATGATCAAGGTATCGACCCGGCCGCCGTAGTAGGCCGAGGTCAGGCCGATCGCGGTGCCGAGAATCAGCGCGATCAGGCCGCTCATGATGCCGACCCCGATGCTTGTGCGCAGGCCGTAGAACATCGCGCTCAGCAGATCGCGGCCGGCGCCGTCGGTGCCCAGCCAGTAGGTGACCGAGCCGTCGAAGCTGGTTTCCCCCGGGGCCAGCCGACCGTCCATCACGTCGACCCTGGCCAGGTCGTAGGGATCGGTCGGCGAGATCCAGGGCGCGGTCAGCGCGATGAAGACCAGGGCCAGCAGAACGGCAAGGGCGACGCTGGCGATCCGGTCTTCGAAGAAGTCCGAGGCGAAGCGCCGGAAGGGCGTCTGGACGCCTTCGGTGCCGCCCGTGGCGGACTCCGTCCCGGCCTCCGCCGTACCGACCAGGCGCTCGTCCAGGGAGGCGGTCATGCCTTGATGTCCTGCAGGCGGACCCGCGGGTCCAGCACCGAGTAGAGGATGTCGACCACCAGGTTGATCAGGACGAAGAGCAGGACCGTGATCATGAGGTAGGCGACCACGACCGGCCGGTCGAGGTTGTTGATGGAATCGATGATCAGCTTGCCCATCCCCGGCCAGGCGAAGACCGTCTCGGTCACCAGCGAGAAGGCGATCAGGTTGCCGAACTCAAGGCCCATGACCGTGGTCACCGGGATCAGGATGTTCTTCAGCAGATGGACCCGGATGATCCGTGCCGGGCGCAGGCCCTTGGCCCGGGCGAACTTGATGTAGTCCTGGTGGATCGCCTCGCGCACCCCGGCGCGGGCCAGGCGAATCGCCAAGGACATTTTCAGCAGTGCCAGGTTCAGCGCCGGCATCAGCAGGTGCGATAGCCCGTCCCAGCTGAGAAAGCTGACCGGTACGCCGAGCAGTAGCACGGTGTCCCCGCGGCCGGTCGAGGGCAGCCAGCCGAGCATGACCGCGAAGAGCATGATCATCATCAGGCCGACCCAGAAGGTCGGCAGGCTGAAACCGAGGATCGAGCCGGCCATGATCGACTTGCTGGCCCAGGAGTCGGGCTTCAGGCCGGCGTAGACGCCGAGCGGGATGCCGATCACCACCGACAGGATAAGGGCGGCGACCGCCAGCTCCAGGGTCGCCGGCATGCGCTGCAGGATCAGCTTCAGGGCCGGCTCGCCGAAGATGAAGGACTTGCCGAGGTCGCCCTTCAGGGCGTTGACCAGGAAGTACCAGTACTGCTCGTGGATGGGCCGGTCGAGGCCGAGCGCCCGGATCGTCGCCTCGATGTCCTCCTGGTCGGCCTCGGGGTTGATCAGCATGTCGACGGGATCGCCGATCACGTTGACCCCGAAGAAGACCAGCACCGACATCACCAGCACGACGATGCCGCTTTGCATCAGCCGGCGGATGATGAAGACCGTCATGCCCCGTTTACTCCGTTAGCCGGTGATCCTGCGGAACGGGAGTTCTCTCGCTGTCACCGTCCCCCCTTCTGTCATGCCCGGAGCGCGTACGCGCGGCGCTTCGCGCGATCCGGGCATCCATCGAGCCGCTTGCGCCATGGATTGCCGGGTCAAGCCCGGCAATGACATCGAGCGGGTGGTGAGGGCGCGTGTCATCCCCTTTGCCGGGTGAAAGGGGCGGGCCGCCCGAGAAGCCGCCCGCCCCCGACCCTTACTCGCTCCGGATGCCGGTGTAGAGGGTCGTCTCGTCGGTGCGTGCCGAGTAGACGATGCCCTTGCGGCCGGCCCAGGTGTTGACCTGGTAGTGAAGCGGGATGATGCCGCCGTCCTCGACCGCGATCTCGGTCGCCTGGGCCAGCAGCGCCGCCCGCTTGCCGTCGTCGATGGTGGCCAGGGCTCGCTCGACCAGCTTGTCGACCTCCTGGTTGGAGTAGCGGCCGCGGTTGGAGGCGCCGAAGCCGCGCTCCTTGTCGTAGGTGTGCAGCAGCGACTTCAGCGGCGAGGAGGCCTCGCCGGTGCCCGCACCCCAGCCGACCAGGATGAAGCTGAACTCCGGCTCGCCTTCGGCTCCCCGCGAGGCGCGCTTGAAGTAGACGCTCTTGGGCATGGTCTCGACCGCGGTCTTGATCCCGACGCGGGTCAGCATCTGCGCGATCGCCTCGGCGATCTTGGCATCGTTGATGTAGCGGTCGTTGGGTCCGTGGATGGTGAGCTGGAATCCGTCGCCCACGCCGGCATCGGTCAGCAGCTTCTTGGCGCCCTCGGGATCATAGTCGACCGGCTTCAGCTTTCCACTGACCCCGAAGAAGCCTTCCGGCAGCAGCTGTCCGGCCTTGACCGCCACGCCTTCCATGACGCGGTCCACGATGGCATCGCGGTTGATCGCCATGGAGATCGCCTTGCGGACGCGGGCGTCGCGCAGCGGGTTCTTGATCGCGCCGCCGTCCGCGGCCTTGACGAAGGGCGAATCGTCCCGGAAGTGATCCAGGTGCAGGTAGATCACCCGGTTGGAGATGCCCTGGCTCAGGGTGATATCCTTGTTGTCGCGCAGGCGCTCGATGTCGGTGGTCGGCACGCCTTCGATGAAGTCGACATCGCCGGCCAATAGCGCCGCCAGGCGTGCGGGGCCCGACTTGATCGGCTTGATCGTGACCTTCTCCCATTCCGGCTTGTCGCCCCAGAAGTCGTCGTTGCGCTCGAGGACGATGCGGTCGCCCGGAACCCACTCGACGAACTTGTAGGCGCCAGTGCCGATCGCGGCCTTGCCCGAGTTGTAGTCCTCGGTGCCGGCGCCATCACCGTGCTTCTTGGAGATGATGCTGAAGGTCGACATGTCGTTCGGCATCAGCGGATAGGGCGCTGCGGTCTTGATCCGCACCGTCAGGTCGTCGACCTTCTCGATGGCCTTGCCCTTCAGGTAGGTGCCGAAGCTCGAGGGGCTGTTGGGGACGTCGGGCGCGCGCTCGAAGGTGAAGACCACGTCGTCGGCGGTGAAGGGCGAGCCGTCGTGCCACTTCACGCCCTCACGGAGCTTGAACTCCCAGGTCAGGTCGTCGACCGCCTTCCAGGAAACCGCCAAGCCTGGCTTCAGAACCTGCTTGTCGTCCGGCATGATCAGCCGGTCGAAGATCTCCCGCGCCAGGGCGTTGTTCGGCGTCAGGTTGTGGTAGTGCGGATCGATCGAGGAAGGCTCGGAGGCCAAGCCGACCGTGATCTCCTTTGCCGCCAGGGTTCCGGGCAGGACCAGTACGGCCGCCAAGGCGCCTGCGGCCAGGCGAAGAGGAAAACCCATTTGTTTACGCTCCCTGTTGTCAGCGGGCGTCCTCGTCGTGACGCCGTATTTTTGTTTCTGTGACCCGACGCTAGCCCAGCAGGCCCAATGCGCCAAGCAAAGACGCGGGTGAGATTCCCAGTCTATCCAAGGAGTCTGCTTGGCGAAGTAGAAATATCATCGATTAAGAACATTGTCCTATCTGGTCGGCCAGAGGCGGCGGCCCTGGCCGAGTTGGGGACCCGCCAGGGCCAGGTCCTGTTCGAGCGCGAAGCCAGCTGTCGGCCGATCCTTCAATAGCCCTGTCGTCCGGTCCTGTCCGAATATGCGATACGAAGCTGGTCTAGCCATCGCGTCCCGACGTAAAGTCGACACTGTCGAAGGAACCTGGCTCTGGTGAGGGGGTATCCGCCTTCGACAGCGACGATCAAAGCGGCATGGGCCGGGGCTCTGCCCTTCGGCCCCTGCGCGGACAGGGAGGAATTGAGGAATGTTCCGAGTTTTCAAGGGTCTTTGGCTGGCCACCGCGATATTCGCCCTCAGCGGCGTCCAGGCGGCGATGGCAGCCGAGGAGCAGAAGGTGGAGGCCGCGTCGGCCTGGATCAGCCAGGGCCGGTACTTCCAGACCGGTGCGACCGAGGCGATCTTCATCGGCGTCATGGCCGGAACCCTCTACGTCAAGGATGCCGAGGGTCGGCTCGACACCGCGGACATCCTCTGCCCGGGCGACTTCGTGATCGATCTCGAGAGCGGCGCCCAGGAGGGTGAGGGCAAGTGCATCATCACCGACACCGACGGCGAGAACGTCTTCGCCAACTGGACCTGCAAGGGCGAGGATTTCCTGGGCTGCGAAGGCGACTTCAAGCTGACCGCCGGGACCGGCAAGTTCGAGGGCATCACCGGCGGCAGTCCTCTGCAGGCCCGCACCGCCTTCTCCGAGTTTGTGGTCAATCTGAAGAGCGGTGCGGTGGTCGAATCCTCCAGCGGTCTGCTGACCCTGCCCGAACTCACCTACAAGCTGCCGTAAGCGGCGCCTCCGCCGCCGTTGCACACCTCGTAAGGCCGCCTGGGTGTCAGGCGGCCTTTGAGGCGGCGGTCACTCGGGTGTCGCGTTGAGCTGGTAGAGCGCCTGCAGAGCGTTGGGCGGCGTCTTCGCGAAGCGGCCGAACCACTTCATGTAGATCCCACCGATCTGGCCGCTACGGTTGAGCTGGGACAGCGCGCGATCGGCGACGAGCTGGAAGTCCGCGTCGCCACGGGCGATCGCCAGCGCAAAGGGCTCGAAAGAGAACAGCTCTTTCGACACGGCGTACTTCTGTTCGCCACGCCGCGCGAGCACCTGGCCGATCAAGACGACCTGGTCCGAAGAGAAGGCATCGACTTCCCCGCTTTCAAGCAAGTCCATGCCCTCGTTCGCCGATGCCACGGGGACCACGTCGGCGTCGACAAGGATCTTGTTCAGCGCGGCCTTCAGGACCTCGATCGTGGTGGTGTTGGTCACCACCGCGACCCGCTTGCCTTTGAGGTCGAAGACGCTGGGGATTTCCGCCTCGGCCCTGCTCAACAAGGAAGCGCCGGTCACGAAGGTCAGCTGGGTGAACCCGACCCGCTCCGATCGGCCAAGGGTCTTGGTCGTGGCACCGCAAAGGATATCGATCGCGCCGGACTCGATCGACGTGAAGCGGTTGTCCGCAGTCACCGGCACGTAGTTCAGTTTCAGGTCGGATCGCCCCAGTTTTTGCTTCACCGCTGCGAAGATGTGGCCACAGAGATCGACGGAATAGCCGACCGGATCCCCGGACTGGTCGCGGAACGACATCGGTGGCTCGGCTTCCCGAAAGCCCAGGTTCATCTGTCCCGCATCGTTGATTCTCTTCAAGGTTCCGTTCAGCTCGCCGGCCCAGCCCGTGGTGACCTGCAGGCAGGCAAGCGCCACTCCCAGGATCACTGTCCGCATGGTCTCTCCCCCTATCCTCACAGCTGAAGCGATCCTAGCATGCCGGGCGACCGAATCGGCGCACAAACCGCTTGGAGCGGAGTCCTAGGGCCTGATCCTCTCGGGCCAGTCCGGCGAGGTCCACTCGGTATCGGGATCGAGGGGGTAGACCGGCCGGGGCAGGCCACGCCACTCCAGGCGCTCCAGGACCGGCGAGGTCAGGCCGGGGGTGTCGACCTCGTAGACCATCTGGGGCGGGAACCAGGGCGCGAAGCCGGCGCGGAAGTGTCCGCGCGACTTGACCGCGACCACCCGGGCGGCGGCGATGTCCAGGCCGAAGGCCTCGAAGAAGACCGGGTCGGCGGCCTGCTGCCGGCTCGAGATCACGACGGCGGTTATGCCTTCCTCCGCGCCCCCTTCGTCTTCGCCCAGGGCCAGCGCCGCGCAGGGCCCCAGCGCCAGGCGCCGGCCGGCGAAGATGCCCAGCCGGCCGACCAGGTCGCCGTCGCTCAACGCCAGGACCCGGGCCGGCAGCGCCAGGCGCGCGGCGTACTTGCCACCGTTTTCCCGGTTGAACACGGCCTCGAAGCGGGCACCGGCGCCCAGACTATGGGCCTCTTCCGCCAGGGCCCGGTCGAAGAAGCCGCCGATCAGAACCCCGGAAGCGCCGGCCTCCGCCAGGGCGGCGAGCAGGGCGGTGGTATCGCCGCCGCCGCCGCCGCCGGGGTTATCCCCGGCGTCGGAGAAGATGACCGCCCGGCGCTGCGGGTCCGCGGCCGTGGCCAAGGCCAGCGCGACCGCTTCGTCCAGGGGCGTCAGGCGGCGGGTGAAGCGATGCCGCTGGCTCCAGGCGAGCTCGGCGATCTCCCGCGCCAGGGTCTGCGCCGCCGCGGCGTCGTCGCGTCCGGCGACCAGCACCGCGACCCCGTTCTTCGGCGTGTCCGAAAAGGCAAAGCCGCCGAGGATAGAGACGTTGAGGATCTTTCCGCCGAGCTCCTGCAGGCGGCGCTGGCCGTAGGCGATCAACTCGCCGTAGGGGCCCTCGGCGGTCAGCAGGGTGACGCTGGGCGGCACCAGGGGCAGGCGGATGAAGGCGGT
>JASJAL010000125.1 GCA_030067055.1 Kiloniellales bacterium
CAGGTTCGCCTCGGTCATCCATTCCTCGGGGAAGGGATCGTCGCGGTATCGCTTGGCCAGGTCGAGGATGTACTCGAAGCGCATCTCCTCGTCGTCGATGGCCTCCAGCGTTTCCGCGAACTCCTGATACTTTTCCAGCGCCATGAAACCCCCGGAATCAGCCGAAAACCGATTTGGCCTTGTGAAGCGCCGCGACCATCGTATCGACATCCGTGCGGGTATTGTAAAGCCCGAAGGAGGCGCGCAAGGTCGCATCGACCCCGAAACGGGCCATCAGCGGTTCGGCGCAGTGATGACCGACCCGAACCGCCACCCCGGCGCGGTCCAGGATCGTCGCCACGTCGTAGGAATGGATCCCGTCGACCACAAAGGAGACGATGGCCGCCTTGCCCGGCACTTGGCCGAGAATCCGCAGGCCCTCGATCTCCGCGAGGCGCTCGTTGGCGTAGTCGAGCAGCTCGGCCTCGTGCCGGGCGATGTTCTCCATGCCCAGGCCCGAGACGTAGTCCAGCGCAGCGCCCAGCCCGATCGCCTGGGCGATCGGCGGGGTGCCGGCCTCGAAGCGGTGCGGCGCGGCCTTGAAGGTCGCCTTCTCGAAGCTGACGGTCTCGATCATCTCGCCGCCGCCCTGATAGGGTGGCATCTTGTCGAGCAGCTCGGCCTTGCCGTAGAGCACGCCGATCCCGCTGGGGCCGTAGAGCTTGTGGCCGGTGAAGGCGTAAAAGTCGACGTCGAGGTCGCGGACGTCGACCTTGCCGTGCACCGCCGCCTGGGCGCCGTCCAGCAGCACCGGGATGCCACGGTCGTGGGCCAGGCGAATGATCTCCTTTGCCGGGTTGACGGTCCCGAGCACGTTGGAGCAGTGGGTGATCGCGACCAGCCGGGTCCGCGGTCCGAGCAGCCGCTCGAAGTCCTCCATCAGGAGTTCGCCCCGGTCGTCGATCGGCGCGACCTTGAGGTTGAGGCCCAGGCGGTCGCGGACCAGCTGCCAGGGCACGATGTTGGCGTGATGCTCCATGGCCGAGATCACGATCTCGTCGCCTTCCTTGAGGAAGGTCCCGGCGTAGCTGTGGGCGACCAGGTTGATCGCCTCGGTGGCATTGCGGGTGAAGATGATCTCCTCGTCGCTGGCGGCGTTGATAAAGGCGGCCGCCGTGCTGCGCGCCTGCTCGAAGGCGTCGGTCGCGATGCCGCTGAGGAAGTGCGCGCCGCGGTGGACGTTGGAGTATTCCTGCTCGTAGACCTGGCGCAGACGATCGATCACCGCCCGCGGCTTCTGCGCGCTGGCGCCGTTGTCCAGATAGACCAGGGGCTTGCCGTAGATCTCCCGCCCCAGGATCGGGAAGTCCTCCCGGATCCGCTCGACGTCGAAGTCGGTGCCGGAATTGTGCCCCGGTCCGACCTCCATCGCGATGCCGGTCATGCTGCCTCCCCGTGGGTTTCGTCGTGGGTCTGGGCGAGCCAGTTGGCGACGCTGCTCAGCAGGGCCGGGCAGAGCCCTTCGGCCGCGATCCGCTGAACCGCTTCGCCGAGGAAGGATTCGATCAGGATGTGCCGGGCCCGGGCCTCGGGGATACCGCGCGAGCGCAGGTAGAAGAGCGCGTCTTCGTCGAGCTCGCCTGCCGTGGCCCCGTGGCTGCACTTGACGTCGTCGGCATAAATCTCGAGCTCCGGCTTGGCGTCGATCTCGGCCCGGTCAGAGAGGATCAGGGTCTGGCAGAGCTGATGGCCGTCGGATTTCTGCGCCCCGGGCTCGACCACGATCCGGCCCTGAAAGACGGCGCGGGCCGAATCGTCGAGTACGCCGCGGAACATCTCCCGGCAGGTGGTGTGAGGCACCTTGTGCTCCACCAAAGTAGTGGTGTCGCAGTGCTGCTCGCCGCGCATCAGGTAGGCGCCGTTGAGATGGCATTCGGCGCCTTCTCCGGCCAGCTCGACCTTGACCTCGTTGCGTGACAGGCGGGCGCCGGTGGAGAGCACGAAGGAATCGTAGCTGGCGTCCCGCGCAAGCCGGAGCTGGGAAGAGGACAGGTGGAAGGCGGCGCGGGTCTCCTCCTGCTTGCGGTAGTGCCGCAGCCGGGCCCCGGGGCCGATCCAGACTTCGGTAGCCAGGTTGGAGAGCGTCGCTTGCCTGCCCTGGCCGGCGTGGTGCTCAAGCACCGTGGCCTCGCTGTTGCGGCCCAGCACCATGAGGTTCCGGGGATGGAAGGCCAGTGCTCGCGAGTCGGCGGCGGCGATGAAGACGACGTCGATCGGCTCGGCCAGGACCACCCCGTCGTCGAGCAGCAGGACGAAGCCGTCCTCCATCAGGGCCGTGTTCAGCGCCATCATCGGTTGCTGCTCGAGGCTGCCGAGCTGTCCGAGGTGCGGCTCGAGTCGCTGCGGCTGCTCGCGGAGCAGGCCCGCCAGGCTGCCGACGGTCACGCCCGCGGGCAGCGAGCCCAGGTGCGAGAGCTCGTCGCGGAAGCGGCCGTTGACGAAGACCAAGCGATGGGTAGTCTCGGCCGCCGGCTGCAGCGAGGGAATGCGGTCGATCTGCGGGCCGTCGCTCTCCTCCGTTGCCGCCGCGAAGGCGTGCTTTTGCAGCGGGCGGAGGTTGGTGTATTTCCAGGCCTCGAGCCGCGGCGTCGGCAGGCCGGCCTCGGCCAGTTGCCGCATCCCGCGGTCACGCAGGCCGCCGAGCCAGCCTGCGGCCGCCGCCTGTGCTTGGGCCTGCAGGGCCTCGTGCTGCGCCAGGTAGGGCTGCAGCGCGGTCGTGTCGGACATGCTTGCTGCCATGAGTCTCTCGTCCGTCGCCTTCAGGCCGCCGCCGTGAATTCGGCGTAGCCCTTCTCTTCCAGCACCAGCGCCAGCTCCTTGCCGCCCGACTTGACGATGCGGCCCTGGGCCAAAACGTGCACCCGATCCGGCACGATGTAGTCCAGCAGGCGCTGGTAATGGGTGATCACCAGCATCGAGCGGTCCGGGCCGCGCAGGGCGTTGACGCCGTCGGCCACGGTCTTGAGAGCGTCAATGTCCAGCCCGCTATCGGTTTCGTCGAGGACCGCCAGCTTGGGCTCCAGGACCGCCATCTGAAGGATCTCGTTGCGCTTCTTCTCGCCGCCGGAGAAGCCGGCGTTCACCGCCCGTTTCAGCATCTCGTCGCTGATCCCCAGGGCCTTGGTCTTCTCGCGGACGAACTTCAGGAAGCCGAGGGCATCGAGCTCCTTTTCGCCGCGCGCCTTGCGCACCGAGTTGGCGGCCTCCTTCAGGAAGGTCGTGTTGGGCACGCCGGGGATCTCGACCGGGTACTGGAAGGCCAGGAAGACGCCGGCGGCGGCTCGCTCCTCGGGCTCCATCTCGAGCAGGTCCTGGCCCTCGAAAAGGACCTCGCCCTCGGTGACCTCGTAGCCGTCCCGGCCGGTCAGGATGTAGGCCAGAGTGCTCTTGCCGGAGCCGTTGGGCCCCATGACGGCGTGCACCTCGCCGGGTGCGATCGAGAGGTCGATGCCCTTGAGGATCGGCTTGCCGTCGACCGTGGCGTGAAGGTTTTTGATGTCCAGCATTGTGTCTCGTCTTCTCCTGCGCTTGCGCCCCGGCGTCAGCCGACGCTGCCTTCCAGGCTGATACCGACCAGCTTCTGGGCCTCGACCGCGAACTCCATTGGCAGCTGCTGCAGGACCTCGCGGCAGAAGCCGTTGACCACCAGGGCGACGGCGTCCTCCTCGGAGATCCCGCGCTGGCGGCAGTAGAACAGCTGGTCCTCGCTGATCTTGGATGTCGTCGCCTCGTGCTCGACCTTGGCCCGGCGGTTCTTGCTCTCGATGTAGGGCACGGTGTGGGCCCCGCAGCGGTCGCCGACCAGCAGCGAATCGCACTGGGTGTAGTTGCGCGCGCCCTCGGCCTTGGCCGAGATCTTGACCAGGCCGCGGTAGGTGCTCTGCGAGCGGCCGGCCGAGATGCCCTTGGCGATGATCCGCGACGAGGTGTTCTTGCCAAGGTGGATCATCTTGGTGCCGGTGTCGGCCTGCTGCAGGTTGTTGGTGATGGCCACCGAGTAGAACTCGCCGACCGAGTTGTCGCCCTGCAGGATGCAGCTCGGATACTTCCAGGTGATCGCCGAGCCGGTCTCGACCTGGGTCCAGGAGATCTTAGAGTTGCGGCCGCGACAGGCGCCGCGCTTGGTGACGAAGTTGTAGATGCCGCCCTTGCCGTTCTCATCGCCGGGATACCAGTTCTGCACCGTGGAGTACTTGATCTCGGCATCGTCCAGGGCGATCAGTTCGACCACTGCGGCGTGCATCTGGTTCTCGTCGCGCATCGGCGCGGTGCAGCCCTCGAGGTAGCTGACGTAGGAACCCTCGTCGGCGATGATCAGGGTGCGCTCGAACTGACCGGTGTTCTCGGCGTTGATCCGGAAGTAGGTCGAGAGCTCCATCGGGCAGCGCACGCCCTTGGGGATGTAGACGAAGGAGCCGTCGGTGAAGACCGCCGAGTTCAGGCAGGCGTGCTTGTTGTCGCCGTAGGGGACGACGCTGCCGAGGTACTTCCGCACCATCTCGGGGTGGGTCTGGATCGCCTCGGAGATCGAGCAGAAGATCACGCCGACCTCTTCCAGCTTGGCCTTGAAGGTGGTGGCGACCGAGACGCTGTCGAAGACCGCGTCGACGGCGACGCCGGCCAGGCGCTCCTGCTCGCGCAGCGGGATGCCAAGCTTCTCGTAAGTGCGCAGCAGTTCAGGATCGACCTCGTCCAGGCTCTTCGGCTTCTCGGTATTCTTCGGCGCCGCGAAGTAGTAGGCGTCCTGGTAGTCGATCGGCGGGAACTCGACCTTGGCCCATTGGGGCTCGGGCAGAGTCAGCCAGTGCCGGTAGGCCTTGAGCCGCCATTCCAGGAGCCATTCCGGCTCCTTCTTCTTCGCCGAAATGAAACGGACGGTGTCTTCGTCCAGGCCCTTGGGCGCCCGATCCTGCTCGATCTCGGTGACGAAGCCGTACTTGTACTTCTCGCCCGAGATCTCCTGGACCTGGGTCACTGTCTCGACGCTGGCGACCATCTCGTAACTCCCAGTAACCTTGCAGTCTTTATTCTGCGTACTTTGCTTACGGTCTCTTGGCCTTGTGGATCATGCCTGCAGACGATCACCGCCCGCGTCGTGCTCCTCGAAACCGAGGACCGGCCCCGCCATGTCGGCCAGGGTCACGCTGTCCAGGGCGCCGCGGATCGCCCGGTTCACCTTGTCCCAGCCGCCGCGCATGGGGCAGAGGTCCTCCACGTCGCAGTGGTTCGTGCTGCCGTCGACGCAGGCGGTCAGGGCGATCGGCCCCTCGATGGCCTGGATGATGTCGGCCACGCCGATCTCGGCGGCCGGGCGGCTGAGCCCGTAGCCGCCGGCCGCGCCGCGCTGCGAGACGATCAGCCCGTCCCGCGCCAGGGCGTTCAGCACCTTGGCCACGGTGGGCAAGGGAACACCGGTATCGCGGGCGATCGCGCTGGCGGTCATCGTGGTCTTGTCGCGCAGGGCCATTTGGGCCATAACCACCACCGCATAGTCGGTCAGCCGGTTGAGCCGGAACATCCGGATACTCCAATTCCTACCAATTTGGTACGGTTTGGAATATCGGTCGAGGGTCCCGACAGATCAAGCCTTTTCGCGACCTTTTTCAGAGCCTCTCGGGCGCCTGTCCTGGCGCCTCGCGCCTGGTTCGATGACAGCCTCCAGCTTTCAAGGCCTCGTGATGTCATGTGATGCGGCTCCGCCCGTCGCCGACCTTACGTTAGAGGTTGACCCGGCGTTCGCGGATCAGGACGCGCCGCGGACCCTCGAAGCGTCGGAAAGGTGGGCTGACCCATGCGGGACGGACGACCTTCGCTGGGAGAGAGGTTCTTCGATCTTCACGGCATTCTCGGCGGTAGTCTCGCCTCGCTGCTCTTCATCGCGGTCGCAAGCCCGGCCTCGGCCCAGGAGCAGTCCAGCCCGGGTCAAAACGTGCAGCCGAGCCGACATTTCCGGGTCGAGCGGCCGGCCAACCTGACCGGGCAGGACGCCATGACCATCTACGCCCGCATCCTCGACACCATGACGGCGGCCTATGGGATCTCCGGGGATTCGGCCTCCAAGACCTATCGGGGCTGGCGCCGCTACAACCGTGTGCCCTACCGCTCCGCGACCCACGGCGAGCGGTTCGTGAACAACTATGCCAACGCCTTGGCAAAGGCTTACGGCAGCTTCGAGTCCGCGGGCCCGATGCCCAATGGCGCGCTTCTGGCCAAGGACAGCTTCGCCGTGACGGCCCGTGGGGACGTCTTCAGCGGTCCGCTCTTCCTGATGGAGAAGATGGCACCCGGGTTCAGTCCGGCGAACAACGATTGGCGCTACAGCATGATCATGCCGGACGGCTCGCTCTTCGGCGAGACCGGCGGGCCCGGTGCGGCGCGGGTCGAGTTCTGCCATACCTGCCACGCCGAGGTCGGGGACGCGGACAACCTCTTCTTTGTGCCGGAAGGCAATCGGGTCCGCTTCCTCAATCAGAGCGCCGCCGAGTAGTCCGGCAGGGCCGGCCTCACGGGAAGTTGTGCGGCAAGTTCTCACGGTCCCGCCGCGTCCCTGCTATTCTTTCGGATGCGATGTCCCGAGCTTGTCCGGCAGGAAGGGACCGCCCAGGGCGCCTCGAGAGTCCGCGCTCTGCCCGCCGGATCAGGTTCGGGTCCTGGATACCCTCCTGCCTCTTGGAGGGGATGCCTGAATGGGCAGCCGCCCGGATGTTCGGCAGGTACCTAGCCGATCATCCGGGCGGTGATTTTTTCGCTGCCGGGCAGCTCGTGCGACGGCCGGCCCCCCGCAGGGTAAGTCGCCACTCACCAGTCCGTGATCAGGCTTTATTTGAGGAATTGCAACCTCCTGCGCGACTCTCTGGGGGAGCTTTGGCCAGGTAGGCCTCGTGTCAGTTCACCCTTCAGATGGAGAGATCCCAAAAATGAAAAGCATTCTTGGCGTGGTCGCGGCCTCCGCCTCCGCTCTCTTCCTCTTCGCCTCCGCAGGCGCGCAGGCGGCGTCCTGCGATCCGGGCAAGCCGGGTGAAGACCTGAGCTTCGAGGAGGCGCAGAAGGTCTATGACTGCCTGAAGGCGGATCTCTACGCGGGCTACCAGAAGGGCAAGAAGCGCTGGATCCCGGTCGAGCATGTCAAGAACTACCGCGACTGGACCCCGGTCAGCACGGTGCCCGCCAACCCCGGTTTCCACGGCGGCCGCTTCCTCTTCACCTACGTCAACGAGGTCGGTGCTTCGGAGTACCTCAAGTACGCCGAGGAGAACGTCAAGATGCCCGCCGGCACCTTAATCGCGAAGGAGTCCTTCGCCGTCACCGACAAGGGCAAGGCCAAGCGCGGGCCGCTGTTCTTCATGGAGAAGGTCGCCGACGGCAAGTCGCCCAAGACCAACGACTGGTTCTACTACGCCGTCGCACCCAACGGCGCGCCCATGGGCGTGCCCGTGGTCAAGGCCTGCCACCAGTGCCACAGCGACAATTTCGGCGACCGGGACGGTCTGGGCTATCCGGTCGAAGAGGCGCGCATTTCCAAGTAGCGCTCGCGCCCGTCCGACGAGCGCCGCTCGGTCTTTCGTCGGGCCGCGCTCACCATTTGCGGCATCCTTTCCGGTCCGATCTCCCCGCAAGCGTCTCGCCAGCGGCTGGCGCTTCTTCTAGAGTGCGCCGCAGGCAGCACGACAAGGGGAGAGAGGGGCATGGGGAACCAAGGCGCGGCAACGGTCGTCGATCACCCGCTGGTTCAGCACAAGCTGACGCTGATGCGGCGCAAGGACACCAGCACGGCGGAGTTTCGCGAGCTCCTGAAAGAGATCTCACTGCTGCTGGCCTACGAGGTGACGCACGACCTGAAGCTTACCGAGATCGAGATCGAGACTCCCTTGGCAGTCATGCAAGCGCCGCGCCTAGAGGGTAAGAAGCTGGTGCTGATCTCGATCCTGCGGGCAGGCAACGGGCTGCTCGAGGGTATGCTCGATCTGATCCCCTCGGCCCGGGTCGGCCACATCGGACTCTACCGCGATCCCGAGACCCTGGAGCCGGTGGAGTACTACTTCAAGGTTCCCGAGGACCTGAGCAATCGCCAGGTGATCGTGGTCGATCCCATGCTGGCCACCGGAAACTCGGCGGCGGCGGCCCTGGCGCGAATCAAGCGGGCGGGGGCGACCAACGTGAAGTACGTTTGCCTGCTGGCCGCGCCGGAAGGCATCGAGGCTCTGGCCGCGGCCCACCCGGACGTGCCGGTCTACACCGCCGCGGTCGACCAGCACCTCAACGACCACGGCTATATCGTGCCGGGCCTTGGGGACGCCGGCGACCGGCTCTACGGGACGAAGTAGACTTTGACCCCCGGGTGGGTCGGCGAAGGGTGCGACGCTGCCCTTGCAATCGCTGCCGCGGCCGCTTATATGTACATA
>JASJAL010000126.1 GCA_030067055.1 Kiloniellales bacterium
ATGGGCGAAGGATCGGCCGAGAGCCGGCAGCGGCTTGGTGCCCGCTGAGGGACTCGAACCCCCACGCCTTGCGGCCCGAGATTTTAAGTCTCGTGCGTCTACCAGTTCCGCCAAGCGGGCTTGGCCGAGAGTTTTGCCGCAGGCCGCGACGGGATGCAACGGCCGGTGGCGTCCCGAGTTCCGCTGCGCCGTCAGTTTTTGGGGCGACCGAGACCCATGACCGCAGCGCCCATGGCCGCCGAGCCGAAGGTGACGATCAGGCCGAAGAAGAACAGCGCGATTGCCAGCGGCCCGCCGCCCGGACCGAACAGGAGGGTCCGCAGGCCGGACAGGTCGGTGGCGAGGCAGAGCGTGCCCAGCAAGATCCCGGCGCCGGCGCCGACCGCAAGGTGGCGCAGCAGGAAGACGATGAGCTGCGGCGGAGGGTTTTCGGGCGGGCGCGCCATCGGCCCGGCCTCAGCCAGCCTCGCGCGGCTCTGCGCCGAGACCGCGAATCAGGTCGCCGACCTCATCGGCGGCCGCGGCCAGTCGGCTTTCGTCGGTCGCGCGCAGGACCACCGCAACGCTGGGCCGGCCGTCGCGGAACGACGGATAGCTGCCGATGTCGACCTCGGGATAGCGCACTTGCAGCGCGCCGAGACCGGCCGCCAGTGCGCCCTCGGGCAGCTTCGAAGTCACCGTCCGCGAACGCAGGGGCGGTCCGCCGGTCAGACCGGGCGCCAGGCTGTCGAACATGGCGCGCATGATCGCCGGGACGCCGGCCAGGACATGGACGTTCTCGATCCGGAACCCGGGGGCATGGCTGATCGGGTTCTCGATCAGGGTCGCCCCTTCCGGCGTGTTGGCCATGCGCAGGCGGGCCTCGTTGAGGTCGCCCGGCGCGTAGTGGGCCTGTAGCAGGGCCAGGGCCTCGGGGTTGCGGATCAGCGGCCGGCCAAAGGCCGCGGCGACGCACTCGGCGGTGATGTCGTCGTGGGTCGGGCCGATGCCGCCGGTCGTGAAGACATAGGTGTAGCGCTGGCGAAGGACATTGACGGCGGCGACGATCTCGTCCTTCAGGTCGGCCACCACCCGCGCTTCGGCCAGGCGGATGCCAAGTTCGCCGAGCCGTTCGCCCAGGTAGGGGAGATTGGCGTCCTTGGTGCGCCCGGAGAGAATCTCGTTGCCGATGATCAGGACGGCGGCGGTGACTGGCCCGTCGGTCATGCCCCCCTAATCCGGATCAGCCCTGGGAGTAGCCCTTGGCGCGCATACAACGGCCGAAAAGTGCGTCGCGCTGCCGACTGAGTTCGAACTCGTCCATGCGGTTCATGAAGGAGACTTCTTCGCCGCCGAGCGCGGTCGACCGACTGGAGTAGGCCCGGTCGCCCTGGATCCGAGTGTCGCGGGCGGTCTGAGCCCGGGCGGAGGCGTAGCAGTTCGATATGTCGGCCTGACGTTGCGAATCGTCGCTGCCTTCCTTGATCCAGATCGTCTTGCCGTCTTCGGAAACCTCGGCAGCGCTCCTGGATGGCGGCGCAGGCCGGGACTTGGCCGGCTCCTCGTAGAAGGGAACGCGGAAACTCGAGCAGTTCGCAAGAAGTGCCGTTGCGATGACGAGAGAGAGCGACGGAAGGACTTTCATTTGGTTTCCTTACGCTGATCCTACGGCGCCGGATCGCCCGCTCGCCGCCCCAGACCCCAAGTCCCCCGTGTTCACGCGGTACCCTGGGTCACCGCGAGGAGTCTTGCAAGTAGGGATATCACAGACCAGAAAGAGAGCCAAACCAGCACCTCGGGCCTCCGGCGCGTTCCCACACCCTGATTTGGCAGCAAGTCCTTGCGTTTCGAATCATCCCTTCTGGAGGGCCGCCTGGTCCGGCGCTACAAACGCTTCCTCGCCGATGTGCGCCTGGCCGACGGTCGCGAGGTCACGGCGCATTGCCCGAATCCTGGATCGATGCTGGGCCTGGATGCGCCCGATTCTCGGGTCTGGCTATCGCCGGCCGACAAGCCAACCCGCAAGCTCAAGTACACCTGGGAGCTGATCGAGGCCGAAGGTACCCTGGTCGGCATCAACACCGGACATCCCAACGCCATCGTCGCCGAGGCGGTCGCCAGCGGCCGGATCCCGGAGCTGGCAGGCTACGAGCGGCAGCGGCGCGAGGTGCGCTACGGCAGCAACAGCCGGATCGACCTGCTGCTCGAACGGGACGAGGGCTCGCCGTGTTATCTGGAGGTCAAGAACGTGCACCTGAAACGCGGACCGGAAGTCGCCGAGTTTCCGGACTGTGTGACCGCGCGCGGGGCCAAGCATTTGCACGAGCTGGCCGCGATGGCGCAGGCAGGCGCCCGAGCGGTGATGTTCTACCTTGTGCAGCGGCAGGATTGCAGCCGTTTCTCGCTGGCGAGCGACATCGATCCGGGCTACGAAAAGGCATTCCGGGAAGCCTTGGGCCAGGGGGTTGAAGCGCTGTGCTACGATTGCGAAGTAAGGCCGGACGGTATCGAGATCGGCCGACGGCTTCCCCTGGCCACTCAAGGCCGGACGGTGCGTTAACCTCAGTGTTCTGGAGGAGGTGATATATGGTGCAGGGCGACGTCGCCTATGGGGCCTTCCCTGAGGAGCGCCGGATCACCATTCACGGGCCCGAGGACTTCGACGGCATGCGTCGGGCCGGCCGGTTGGCGGCGGAGACGCTCGACTTCATCACGCCACAGGTCCAGCCCGGCGTGACGACGGAAGAGCTCGACCGGCTCTGCCACGGCTTCATCCTGGACCACGGCGCGATCCCGGCCCCGCTGAACTACAAGGGCTTTCCAAAGTCGATCTGCACCTCGGTCAATCATGTCGTCTGCCATGGCATTCCCAGCGAGCGCAAGCGCCTGGGCAAAGGCGATGCGATCAACATCGACGTGACCGTGATCCTGGACGGCTGGCACGGCGATACCAGCCGCATGTTCTTCGTCGGCCAGAACAGCGTGAAGGCGCGCAAGCTGATCGAAGTGACCTACGAAGCCATGATGAAGGGGATAGCGGCGGTCCGGCCAGGAGCGACCCTGGGCGATATCGGGGCGGCGATCCAGGGCCACGCCGAGGCGCAGCGCTTCTCGGTGGTCCGGGACTTCTGCGGACACGGCCTGGGCCGGGTCTTCCATACCGCGCCCTCGGTCCTGCACTACGGGCGTCCGGGTACCGGGGTGGTGCTGCGCGAAGGCATGTTCTTCACCATCGAGCCGATGATCAACGCCGGGCGGCCGGACGTGAAGATCCTCGACGACGGCTGGACCGCGGTCACCCGGGACAAATCGCTTTCCGCGCAGTTCGAGCATTCCGTGGGCGTCACCGCCGAGGGCTGCGAGATTTTCACGCTGTCCCCCAAGGGCTGGCACCAGCCGCCTTACGAGGCTTGAGCGCGGCCAGGTACGGGCGGCGATGGCAGGGGAAACAAGCGACCACCACGGCCATCGGGCCCGCCTGCGGGCCCGGATCCTGGACAGCGGGGCCGAGAGCCTGGCCGACTACGAGCTGCTGGAGTTCCTGCTGTTCAGCGCCCAGCCCCGGCAGGATACCAAGCCCCTGGCCAAGGACCTGATCCGGCGCTTCGGCAGTCTGGCCGCAGTCCTGGCGGCCGAGACCGAGGCCCTGCGCGGCGTCGCCGGCGTGGGCGACGCCAAGATCGCGGTCCTTCAGGCCGCCCGCGAAGCCGCGGTCCGCCTGGCCCGCGAAGACCTCCGGGACCGCCCCCTGCTGACCTCCTGGGACCGGCTGGTCGACTACTGCCGCATGACCCTGGGGCATGAGGCGGTCGAGCAATTCCGGGTGCTGTTCCTGGACCGAAAGAACCGCTTGATCGCCGATGAGCGCCAGCAAAAGGGTACCGTCGACCACACCCCGGTCTACCCGCGCGAGGTCGTCAAACGGGCCCTGGAGCTGGGCGCCAGCGCCCTGATCCTGGTCCACAACCATCCCTCGGGCGATCCGACGCCCTCGCCCGCGGACATCGATATGACCCGGGCGGTCTCGGCCGCCGCCGAGAGCCTCGGGATCGCCGTGCATGACCATCTGATCCTAGCCCGATCGGGCGAAACCAGCCTGCGCGGCCTCGGACTAATTTAATTGCATTGGCTATACACGTTTAAGTCGGTGTGAAATTTTTCACGAAGTGGTTGAAAACCATAGTGAAAGTGCTCTAAAGGGGGTACTCGGGCATTTTTGGTCCCAGAAAGCATGGGACTCGCCTTTGCAAGCGCTAGCATGTACTCTTACGTTGTAAGGGTTTATCCCAATACGTTGGTCCTCAGCCGCCGAAGAGCGGTGCCGGAGCAGCGGCGGTGGCCGAAGGGGCCACCGGATCAGATGAGAGCGGCAGGTCGAGGTTCGGCCGACGCGAGGGGCAAGTACGTCGATGGCTATGAGCCAAAACTTCGTTCCGCCATCCCGGACGCGCGGCCTTCTGGAAGGCGAGCGTAAGTTCGCGACCGTTCTCTTCGCCGACATCGTCAATTCCTCCGCCCTGGTGGCGGACGCGGATCCCGAGGAAGCCAACGAAAAACTGCTGCCCTGGCTGCAGGCGATGGTCGAGGCCATCGGCGGCTATGGCGGCACGGTGACGCAGCTTCTGGGCGACGGCGTCATGGCCTTGTTCGGCGCGCCGTCCGCTCAAGAGCATCATGCCGTACGCGCCTGCCTTGCCGCGCAGGAGATCCAGCGTCGCTGCGCCCGGACCGCCGATGCCGGCGGCGTACCCCTGCCGGTCCGCCTGCGGGTCGGCATCAGCTCCGGCATCATCGTCACCCAGCCGATTCGCAGCGGCATGCTAACCGAGTATCGGGCCGTCGGAGATACCGTCCACCTGGCCGCCCGCGCCGAGGAAGCGGCCCGGCCGGGCGAGGTCCTGCTGACCGAGGAGACCTACCGTCTGGTCACCGGGCAAGTTAAGGTCGAGCCGGCCGCGACCATCAAGCTGAGCGAGTCCTCCCGCGACGTCAAAACTCACTCCCTGCTCGGGGTCACGATCACCAAGCGCTCCATGCGACCGCTTGAGAGTGCCGGCAAGCCATCCTTCATCGGCCGGGCGCAGGACTTGACCGCCCTGAACGACAGCCTGTCCCGAGCCTGCGCAGGGCATGGCGAGGTATTCATCGTGACCGGGGATCCCGGCGTCGGAAAATCGCGTCTGGTTCTCGAGTTTCTGGGCACCATCGACGCCGAGGCTGCCCGGATCCTCAAGGTCGACCTGGAGCCGACCGGCGTGCCGCGCTTCGAAGACCCGGTGGCACGGCTCATCATTTCCCTTCTCGAACTCGACGCCTTCGCCGAGCCCGAGGTGCTCAAAGCAGCGATCAGTGAGCGTCTCAAAGCGCTTCACATCGTCGGAACCCACGCCACTTCCGCTATCCTCGACGTTCTCGGGCAGACCTCGAACGATCCGGGCTGGAACGGCATCGACCCGCCCGAACGGCTGCGCGTGACACTCACGACCATTGCGGACGCGATCCGCGCCCTCGGCCGTAAAGCCCCACTGGTGCTGGTTCTGGAGGATTTCCACTGGGCCAGCACCGAGGTTCAGCAGCTCGGGAGAGAGGTCGCGGCTCGACTTGACGGAACCCAGGTCCAGCTCATTCTCACCACTCGGACCCACCACGAGCGGCCGTGGACCTCCTGGCCCAAGATCACCGAGCATAGGATTCGCTCCCTCCCCTCGGAGGATGCCGCGCGTTTCGTCGGAGCCCTCCTCGGATCCTCGCCGGATCTCAGCGCCCTCACGCGAAAGCTGATCGAGAAAACCCAAGGCAACCCCTTCTTCATCGAGGAATGCGTGCGCACACTGGTCGAGCGCAGCGCTCTGACGGGAACGGCTGGCAACTATCGACTCGTGGTGCCGGTCGACGATATCGACATTCCATTCACGGTCCACGGCGTCCTTGCGGAGCGTATCGACAGCCTGGCGCGCGGCGACCGTCAGACTCTACTCTGTGCTGCGGTCATCGGGCGCAACTTCGATGTCGCGTTGCTCGAGCAGTTGCTCAGCCAGGGCGATGGACGTTTGGCCGATCGCTTGGCACGGCTGGAGCAGAACGGCTTCCTGCAGCGGACCCGAATCGTTCCCAATGTCGAGTACGGATTCCGCCACACCCTGACGCACGAGGTCGCCTACGGGACCTTGCTAAAGCGTGATCGGCTCCGCCTCCATACAACCGTGATGAGAGTCCTCAGGAGTCGGCCCGGCCATGAGTTACCGGTCAAGCTCGATTTGCTTGCGCATCACGCCTTTCTGGCAGAAGCCTGGCCCCATGCAACGGCCTATTGCAGACGGGCCGCTCGTCGGGCGCAATCGGCGTCTCGGAACGGAGAGGCTCATAGCCTGTTCGACAAGGCCTTGATTGCACAGGCTGAGGTACCGCAAACCCGCCGGAATAGCCTTAGGGGCGTCGACATCCGGCTCGAACTGGCAAAGTCCTTGTTCACACTGGGTCAGCCGGAAAAAGTTCGGAGAGTGCTGAAATCCGCCGAGGCCGTCGCTTCCGAGTTGCAGGATCAACTGAGACTCGGGCGGGTTTACTCCGCACGCATGCTTTGCCTGTGGGTGGAAGGTGACCTAGCCAAGGCCATCGAAATGGGCCGGCTTGGACTCGACATCGCCCGTCAGCTTAACGATTCCGAACTGGAGATACAGGTTGCCTCAAGGCTCGGATGCATGCTGATAGACCGTGGCGATTACTCTGATGCGGTGCATTTGCTTGAGGACATCATTCCGCGTATTCCCGATAGCTCTTCCCACAAGCAATACGGCACGTTGGCTGCAGTGGCGGTTGGCTGTCGCGCTGCCCTGGCAAGGTCACTTGGCGAACTGGGACGGTTTAGAGAGGCGCTTCAGGTGGGAGACGAGGCGCTGCGCATCGCCGACGATGGCCAGCACAGCTTCAGCCAAATCTACGCCTGCCTCTTCGTCGGCAACGCGCTGCTTCGCAAGGGAGATTTCGCTCGTAGCATTCCGTTGCTCGAGCGGGCTCACGAGGCCTGTCTTGTCACGCAAATCAGGCTCCTCTTGCCGATAAGCGCGGCCTCTCTTGGCTACGCCTTGGTCCGGACCGGCCAGATCTCGCAGGGGCTGAGCTTGCTGAAGCATGCAATCGAACTGGCCAAGGAGGAGGTCGTTCTCGGCCAGATATCCCAGCAAACCGCTTGGCTTGCCGAAGCTCTCCTCCGTGCGGGGCAGCCAGAACAGGCCTTGGCATATGCGACCACGGCCCTAGAGATCGCACGCAAGAATGGCGAGAAGGGCGAGCAAGCCTGGGCCCAGTGGGCCCTGGGCGAAGTCTATAGATGCAGTCCGCAAGCCAAGCTCCGCAAAGCTGCGGCCGCATTCAAGGAGGCCCGTAATCTTGCGAAGGGCTGTGAGATGCTGCCGCTGGTCGCCCACTGCACTCTGGCTCTTGGCCAACTGGATCTTGGGCGCAAAACTTTCGGCGAGCGCTCCGAGCAGACGGAAGAGGCTCTGCAGCTTTACAAGAAGCTGGATATGAGTACTTACGCTTCTTTAGTGAAGTTAGAACTCGACTCGCCCGAGACTAGGGTAACCTGAATCGCCCTTGCCGTGGGCTTTCCGCACACCTCGTCGTTGAATCTCACTTGCGGCGGAACGTGTCGGCGTGCGCGCGGTTGACCCGATCGGATCATTGCATGCTTTGTGGGTCCAGATTCCGCAGTTTTTCCAGTTGGCGCTTGGTTTCAGACCGATCTCCAAGCGTTGAGGTTCCGATGCCCTCAACCATCTCGTCGGCAACTGCCTCGGCCGCAGCACCGATCAGGGTTGCGGCAATCAGAAATCCCTGAGACATGGCCTTCGTTTCCAGCCGCTTTAGCTCAGACATCAAGGTGCCCAAGCCAAAAAGCTGATCCGTCGCTTCTGACTTCTCAGAAGTCGCCATCCCTTTGATTCCTCCTGGAAAAGATGCGCTTGTCGACCTAAGCGTCATTCGCACTTGAGGCAGTCTAGGCACCCAGCACATCAAGCGCTGTGATTGATTTCACAGACGAATAGACGCCCTCCCGCATACAAGAATTAATCTAAACTTTTATATAAATTTCATGCAAATCCTGGGGGCATACATGATTGTAGACACCAAGGCTTCCACTCTCATGCGTGGAGCCGATGGCTTTCTCTACCGTATCGATGGCGAAGGCTGCCATGCGGTAAAGGAGACTGGTAGTTCCGCTACCAAAGCCTTGGCCGGGTCACCAACGTCTTTTCCAATCGATCAAGACGCGAGCCGGGCCTTCATCGAAGCCAGCGACCACGACGCCGGACGAGCCTTTATCGAGGCCAGCGACCACGACGCCGGACGAGCCTTCATCGAGGCCAGCGACCACGACGCCGGACGAGCCTTCATCGAGGCCAGCGACCACGACGCCGGACGAGCCTTCAT
>JASJAL010000430.1 GCA_030067055.1 Kiloniellales bacterium
GCTGATGGAAAGGGGCGTCAGCCGCATTCTGCATTCCGTCGGCATGCTGCCGGGCTATCGAGCGGATGCCGCCAAGGGCACCCGCGAGCTTCGGGTTCAAGGCTCGGTCTATGCCTATGGCACCGGCCTGTTCGAGCCCTACAAAGACCTCGGCGACGACGTCGAGACCGACGACGCGGTGGGCGCCATCCACCATCCCGAGGAACCCTGGCGCGAAGCGACAGAGGTGCATTCCCCCTACGACGGCATGGTCCTGTGCAAGCGTGTACCTGGCCGGGTGGAGCGCGGCGACTGCGTCTTTCAGATCGCAACGGACTCGGAATGAGAAGCGCGGGCACCCTCCCGGGGCGAACGCCATGACGGGCCGCGGGCCTGGACCGAACCGCTTCGACGAGGACATCGACCGGCGCGAAGTGCCTGCGCTGAAGGTTCATCCGATCGTCCTGGGGCCGGACGGAGGCGATCTCTTCCCTGCCGGTGTGGCCGACATGGATTTCCGGGCGCCGCCCTGCGTTATCGAGGCGCTGCAGAAAAGGCTCGACCACGGCGTCTTCGGCTACGAGACGGTGCCGGATGGCTTGCTGCCGGCGCTCACGGCCTGGCTGCATGCGCGTCAGGGATGGCCTGTGGATCCCGGTCATGTGCTTCGCGCGCCGAATGTCCTGAATGCCCTGGCCATTGCGGCGTCGCTGTTCACCGACGAAGGCGACGGGGTGATCGTTCAACCGCCCGTGTTCTTCGATTTCTTCGACATCCTGCGCGAGAACAAGCGAGCCCTCGTCGCCAATCCCCTGGTTCTGCAGGACGGTCGCTATGTCATGGACTTCGAGGATCTTGAGCTGAAGGCCTCGGACCCGCGCACCAGGATGATCTACCTCTGCAATCCCCACAATCCCGTGGGCCGGGTCTGGACGGACCGGGAGCTGCGCGCCCTGGGAGATATTTGCGCGCGCCACGACGTTCTGGTCGTCGCCGATGAGATGCACGGCGATCTGGTGTTCTCCGGCAAGAGGTACACGCCCTTCGCTTCGCTCGGGCCGGAATTCTCCGAGAACTGCATCACCTGTCTGTCGCCGGCGAAGACCTTCAACATCGCCGCCTGCTGCTCGGCCTTCACCGTCATCACCGATGATCGCAAGCGCAAAGCCTTTCAGGCCGAGAACAGCCGCCTGACGGTGAACAAGAACAACGCCTTTGCCAACGTGGCGATGGAGGCTGCCTTCACGCAGGGACGGCCCTGGTTGGAAGATGTGCTGGCTTACCTCGAGGGCAACGTCGATCTGGTCAGAGATCACCTGGACGAGATCGATACCGTCGACCTGATCGAACCGGAGGGAACCTTCCTGCTGTGGCTGGATCTCAGGAAGTTGGGACTTTCACCCGACGACCTGGCGGCCTTCCTGCGCAAGAGGGCGAAGTGGGCGGTCACGCACGGTCGGGCCTTCGGCGAGGAAGGCGCCGGATTCGCCAGGGTCAATATCGCCTGCACCCGCGCCAAGCTGGAGGCGGCACTCGATAAATTCACAAGCGCCGTCCGGTCGCTTTAGCGAAAGCGCCTCCGGTCGCGACGGATGTCTGTCCAAGGTCTCCCTCGGAACTTCCGCGACCCAAACATCGGAGTCCGGCAACTGGCCGGGGCAGACGTCGGTCACGCGCACCCCGCTGCGGCGTCGTCCCAGGCGCAGGTCGAGGACCGACGCGCGGACCGCGATTCTCGCCGGCAACGTGGCGTGGGGGCACTATACGGTGGAACCGGCTGACTTCACTCGATCGGACGGCCGCCCTTGCCGCCGGCCGGGCCGGGGAACTGCGGCAGGCCATCGGCGAGCTCGATCGCCGGCAGCCGGCTGCTGGTGTAGGTGTGGCAGGCGACGTCGACCTGCTCGGGGGAATCCAGGCTGCCCAGCGAGAGGAATACGATCCCGTCGGCCTCGAAGGTCAGCGAGCTGCCGCAGGTGCCGCAGAAGCGGCGCAGGACACCCTCCGAGGAGCGGTAGACCTCGAGCTGCCCTTGCGTCCATTCCAGGACCCCGTCCTGGAACTCGACGAAGCCGGTGAAGGGCGCGCCGGAAACCTTGCGGCACATCCCGCAATGACAGTAGCTCGCGTAGTTCGGTGGTTCACCGGCCAGGTACCGGATCGCGCCGCAGAGACAGCCTCCCGTCCATTCCATGCCGTGCCTCCATCGACGTTGGGCGAACTAGCCGAACCGCAGCCTTGAACTTAACCGGTCACAAGACAAGCCGGATCGAACCGCGACGGTTCAATCCCCTCGGTATTTGCCCTAGCATGGTGCCATGCAAGGCTTGGACGCGAACAGGCGGCACGGCTTGCGCGCAATCTTGGGCGCGGGGCTGTTGCTGCTCGGCCGCAGGAGAGCCGCGGCCGCGGGCGAGGTCGCTCAACCTGCCGAGGCGACCGCACAAGCCTTCATGGCGCGCGCCTTCGCCATGAAGCAGGCGGCCCGGGAGGCCGGCGATCAAGGCTACGGCGCGGTGGTGGTGCGGGACGGGCGGATCATCGCCGAATCGCCCAGTCGGGTCGTCACCGCGGGCGACCCCAGCGCCCATGCCGAGATGGAAGCGATCCGCGCCGCGGCGCGCGCGACCGGGTCCCGCGATCTCTCCGGCGCGGTCCTCTATTCCTCCTCGCGGCCCTGTCCCATGTGCGAGGGCGCCGCCAGCTTCGCCGGCATCTCCGAGATGATCCACGGCCAGGACCTGACCTCCGCCGGTCGGCCCAGGCTGATGCGCTGCTAGCAACCGCAGGCCGGCAGGTCCGACGGCGGCGAGGCCATCGGGACAACCCGCCCGAGGCACCCGGCCCTATTGCACGGCTTCCGACGTCCACGGTTTCATCGCGCTCTGTGCCCCGACTCCGAGAAGCTCGACCGTGCCGGCCATGCCGGATGTCCGGCCGCTCATGCGGGCGCCTCTTCGAAGACCTCGTCATAGGCGGCGATGACCGCTTGTGCCTTGGCGGCGACCGCCTGCGGCGCATCGCCCGGCCTGTAGAGGCTCGAGCCGAGTCCGAAGCAGCGGACCCCGGCGGCGGCATAGGCGGCGAAGTCGGCCTCGGAGACGCCGCCGACCGCGGCCATCACCGTATCCGCGGGCAGCACGGCGCGGATCGCGGCCAGGCCGCCGGGGCCCAGCGCGCTGGCCGGGAAGATCTTGAGGGCGGCGGCGCCGCAGCGCAGCGCGGCAAGCGCCTCGGTGGCGGTGAAGACGCCGGGCAAGGTCACCAGGCCGACTTCGACCGCGCGCCGCAGCACCGCCTCGTCGATGTTCGGGCTGACCATCAGCCGGCCGCCGGAATCCCGCAGGCGGTCGACGTCCTCGGGTTCGAGGACCGTGCCCGCCCCGACCAGGAGTTCCGCGCCGAAGCCGCGTGCCAGGCGTTCGATCGAAGCGAAGGGCTCCGGCGAGTTGAGCGGCACTTCGATCGCCTCGAAGCCGGCCTCGGCCAGAGCTCCGGCGACGCCCTCGACTTCGTCGGGAGCGATGCCGCGCAGGATCGCGACGAGATCCCGTCGGAGCCTCGGCCAGGGTTTCGCAGCGGTCATGCCGGCCGCCCCGAGAGTCCGCCGGCACCGCCTTCGGAGGCGATGGCCATGAGGCCGGCGCAGACCGCCCTTTCGGCATCCACCGTCTCCACCGCGGCGCCGGCCACGGTCAGGGCGGTGCCGTAGTAGCGCGCCATCCCGCTGCTCGCGACCAGGGTCACCGCGACGGGCGCGACCTCGCCGCTCAGGGCGGCTGCGACCTCGGCACCGATCAGGAACCCGGAGAGCCGTGCCACGGCATCGCTGCCCGCCAGGCCGTCGAGGAGGCCGGCCGCGCGGATCGAGAAAAGCTCGGCAAGGAAGCGCTCAGGCGCCGCCAGCGCGCGTTTCAGGGCCGCGATGAAGACCGGGTTCTCAGGGTCGAAGGGGGCCTCGGCGTCGGCGCCGGCCAGGCTGTGGCGCAGAATCGAATGCCTGGAGAGGACTGCGTAGAGCTCGCCGGTCAGGTAGCTGGTGAAGTCCTCGACCCGCCGGTCTTCCAGCACGACCCACTTGGAATGGGTGCCGGGCAGGCAGACTCGCATCCGGTCGGCCGCGCGGATCGCGGCGACGCCGATCAGTTGGGTCTCCTCGCCCCGCATGACGTCGGGCGCGGCGGGGTCGCGCTTGGCCAGGCCGGGCACGATGCGCACGTCCAGACCGATAGCCGGCACCGCCACCACGGCTTCGGCGAGCTGGTTCAGCGACGCGGGCAAGTCGACGTAGGGCGCCTCGACCCAGCCCTCGTGCGAACCGGCCATGCCGCAGATCAGGATCGGCAGGGTCTCCGGCGCCGACACCTGCCTCAGGTGGTCCCGCAGCACCGCCTCGAAGCCGAGGCGCCGCCCCGCCTCCAGGCCTTCCGGCCCCTGTCTCTGGACCAGGGCCCGGCCTTGGGAGTCGAGCAGCCAGAGCCGGAAGCGCGAGGTGCCCCAGTCGACCGCCGCCAGAACGGGCGCACCCTCGTTCATGCCCGACTTCCGCGGCCGATCAGCCTTATGTCGCCGGTCAGCTCGACGCCGAGCCGGCAGGGCCTCAGGGGTGCATGGGAGGGGCCAAGCCCCAATTCAGAGGAAAACGGCTTCATTTTCATGCCAAGGCGACGCTTCACCAAGAGCCTTGCGACCTCGTGTCCGAAGCTGGACTTCAGCAAAGCGTCCGCAGATTGTCCCCCCGATTTTGGTCTCTAGGCCGTCGACGACCGCTGATACCTCGATCTTGCCAGCCACTCGGGATCGATGTCGACGCCCCAGCCGGGGGCGTCGGTGACCCGGGCCTGGCCATCCTCGATGGCATAGGGCGATTCGACGTAGAGGCCTTCCTGCCAGGGATAGTAGTCGGGTCCCTCGATCGAGAACTCCAGGTACTTGCCGGCATTGGGTATCGCCCGCAGGAGGTGCATGGTGAAGAGCGTGACCAGCGAGAGGTTGGCGCAGTGCGGGGTCACCGGCAGGCCGGCGGCCTCG
>JASJAL010000127.1 GCA_030067055.1 Kiloniellales bacterium
GGGGCCGTCCGGGCGGCTGACGACCACCGGCCGGCCGTCGTCCGAGGTCTCCCGGATCTCGATATCGAGCGGGATCTCGCCCAGGAAGTCCATGCCCAGCTTTTCGGCCTCTCGGCGGGCGCCGCCGTGACCGAAGATGTGGCTCTCGTGGCTGCAGTTCGGGCACACGAAGGTGCTCATGTTCTCGATGATGCCGAGGACCGGGATGTCGACCTTGCGGAACATGTTGAGGCCCTTCTTGGCGTCGATCAGGGCGATGTCCTGCGGGGTCGAGACGATGACCGCGCCGGCCAGGGGCACCTGCTGGGCCATTGTCAGCTGGGCATCCCCGGTGCCCGGGGGCATGTCGACCACCAGGATGTCGAGCTCGCCCCAGTCGACGTCGCGCAGCATCTGCTGCAGGGCGCTCTGGACCATGGGGCCGCGCCAGATCATCGGCGTGTCCTCGGGCACCAGGAAGCCGATCGACATGCACTTCACCCCAAAGTTCTCCATGGGCAACAGGGTCTTGCCGTCGGGAGACTGGGGCTTGCCCGAAATACCCAGCATCCGCGGCTGGGAGGGGCCGTAGATGTCGGCGTCCAGGACCCCGACCTTGAGGCCCCGGATTGCGAGCGCCAGGGCCAGGTTGGTCGCCGTGGTCGACTTGCCGACGCCGCCCTTGCCGCTGGCTACGGCGACGATCGAGCGGACGCCCGGCACCAGGGCGCGCTCCGGGCCCTGGTGCCGGGCCGGAGCCTGGCCCGGACCCTGGGCGACCCGCCGCGGCTGGCCCTCCGGCGGGGCGGCGCCGCCCGCGGCGGCCTTTTCGGCGGTCAGCACGGCGGTTACTGAGGACACGCCGGACAGGGCCAGGACCCTTTGCTCGGCCTCCTTGCGCAGGGGTTCCAGCGCCGGACCCTGGCGCGGGTCGACCTCGATCGCGAATCCGACGTTGCCGTCCCTGACCACGACCCCGTTGACCATGTTGAGGGCCACGATGTCCTGACCGCGATCCGGCTCGATCACGGTTTTCAGCGCCTCCAACACCTGCGCCTCGGTTACCCGGCTCATCCTTGAAAACTCCGCATAATTCCCGATATGCCCGACAGAGGCGGTAGAAAACTGCCCAGGCCGGATCGGCTGGTCGGTTAAACTGGCGTTGACGACCCCTTAGCTCATATATGACAAAGCGCCGGCCCTTTGTAGGCATGGCCCTTCTGGATAGCGAGGATTCTTCACGATGCCCTGGAAATCTCAAGGCGGTGGCGGCGGCGGCAATGGTGGCGGCCCCTGGGGCGGTGGCTCGTCCGGAGGTGGCGGTGGCGGACAAGGCCCCTGGGGCCGGGGAACCGGCGGCGGCGGCGGTGGTCCTCGCCCGCCCGACATCGACGATTTGATTCGCCGCGGCCAGGATCGCATGAAGAACGTTCTGCCCTCCGGGATGGGTGGCAGCTCCGGCTTCGTGCTGATTGCCGGCATCCTGGTGGCGGTCTGGCTCGCGACCGGCTTCTATCAGGTGAGACCGGGCGAACAAGGAGTGGTTCTGCGGTTTGGAGAGTGGGTCAATCAGGACGCCCTCGACCCGCCGGGCCTGCATTGGCACCTGCCCTATCCGATCGAATCCGTCGAGACGCCCCAGGTCGATATCGTGCGGCAGATCAACGTCGGATTTCAGCGTCGCGGCGACGGCGTGGGCGGCAAGATCGACCGCTCGGAAGAGAGCCTCATGCTGACCGGCGATCAGAACATCATCGACATCGATTTCAGCGTGCAGTGGCGGATCGATAACGCCGGCCAGTACCTGTTCAACATCCGCGACCCCGAGGCGACCATCAAGCTGGCGGCCGAGAGCGCGATGCGCGAGGTGATCGGTCGAACCGACATCCAGCCGGCTCTGAGCACCGAAAAGGAGAACATCGCGGCCAAGGCGCGCGAAAGCCTGCAACGTGTCCTCGACGAGTACCAGTCCGGTGTGGCGATCACCGCGGTCAACCTCCAGGACGTGCAGCCGCCCAAGCAGGTCGCCGACGCCTTCGAGGACGTGCAGCGGGCCCGCCAGGATCAGGATACCAAGATCAACCAGGCCGATGCCTACCGGAACCGCATCATCCCCGAGGCACGAGGTGAAGCGACGCGCGTGATCCAGGGCGCCAACGCCTACCGCGACCGCATCATCAAGGAGTCGCAGGGCGAAGCCGAACGCTTCGTCAAGGTCTACAACGCCTACAAGGAGAATCCGGACGTGACCCGGCGGCGGCTCTATCTGGAAACCGTGCAAAAGGTGCTCCAGGACACCGACAAGGTGATCATGGACAGCGGCAGCTCGGCAGTTCCTTACCTGCCGCTCGATCAATTGCGCCGGGGCCGCACGGGTGCGCCCGAGACCGCGCGCAATCCGGACTCCAAGCAGTAGGCCCCAGGGAGAATAGTCTGATGCAAGGCAAGAAATCTCTGATCCTGGGGGTTGCGGTCCTGATCCTCGGCTTCGTCGCCTACCTGAGCGTGTTCACTGTTCATCAGACCCAGCAGGCGGTGGTCCTGCAGTTCGGCGAACTGAAGCGTGTGGTGGATGAGCCCGGCTTGGGCGTTAAACTCCCCTGGCAAGACATCCGCTTTCAGGAAAAGCGGGTGCTGAACCTCGATCCGCGGGCCGAAACCATCGTTCTGGCCGATCAGCGCCGAGTGACGGTGGATGCTTTCATCCGCTACCGGATCGTCAATCCGGAACAGTTCATTCGTGTGGCGATCACCGAGGCCAACCTGCAACTCAAGCTCGAGCCGATCGTCAACAACAAGCTGCGTGCCGTGCTCGGCCAGGTGCTGTTGACCACGATCCTTTCCGAGGATCGGACCCGCCTGATGCAGCAAATCCGCGAGCAGGTGAACGTCGAGGTCCGACGACCCGCCTCCAATTTCGGTATCGACGTCCTGGACGTGCGCATCATCCGCGCCGATCTGCTGCCAGAAGTCAGCCAGAACGTTTATGCCCGCATGGAAGCAGAGCGCAAACGCGATGCCGCGGAGTTTCGTGCCCTTGGCCAGGAGCAGTTCCTGAGGATTACCGCCACGGCCGATCGCGAAGCGACCGTGATCCGGGCCGAAGCCCAGCGTCAGGCGGAGATCCTCCGTGGTGAAGGCGATGCAGAACGGACCCGAATTCTCAACGAGGCCTACGGTCAGGATCCCGGATTTTTCGAGTTCTATCGATCGATGCAGGCCTACGAGGCGTCCATCGGGCCGGACAACTCGATGCTCGTGATCCCTCCGACCAATGAATTCTTCAACTATTTCAATAATCCCGCCGGCCAGCCCGGCAACCAATAGGGTGCGTGCCAACAAGAGCTTCGGAGGACAGGCACAGCGGACCGCGGTGATCGGCCATGACGGAGCTCTTGACGGCGCTGGCGCTGGTGCTGGTCATCGAGGGCCTGGCCTGGGCCTTGTTTCCGGACCAGATCCGGCGTGCGATCGGCCAGCTCTCGGAGCTGCCCCCGGAAGTCCTGCGGGGCGGCGGCCTGGCGGCGGCGGCACTTGGCGCCGTCTTCGTATGGTTGCTTCGCGGCTAGATGCCTAGGGGGCGAAACGGCCACAAATCCGCCCAGATCGTGCGAAAACATGAAAAGGCTGGCTTGATGGGATTTGGCCCGGTTCCGATTCCACCGTGGGGTCGCTGGGGCCGGCGAAATCCGATCCAGTTCAACGTCTTGGGACCTTTCAGCGGTCGAGCTTCGTGGCGGCGAGCTTCGGCGCGGAAGGATCCTTGGCTTGACACAGCGTTGCCGTCAACCACATCCCACGTGGGATTTTTCGGTATGGTTAACGAAATAGTTGCTATATCGAAGCGATGTCCTGAGGGTGGCGACCCTGCCCGAGGGGCAAGAGCTGGAGAAGAAAGGTGATACTCGGCGCGATGAGAAGTATGATCGCTGGCCTGTCGGATGGCACAAGGACCGGAGTTTTGAATTTGCGATATCAGGCCCTAGCCAAGAGCGGCACGGTCTTTCTGGTAGCTCTCCTGGCCTGGGGCGGCCAGGCTGCGGCCCGCTCGGCCCCCGAAAGCTTCGCTGACCTGGCCGAAGGGCTGTTGCCGGCGGTGGTGAACGTCTCGACGACCCAGAGCGTTGCTGAAGGTGATAGCAAGGAATTCGAGGAGTTCTTCAAGGATTTCTTCGAGCGCCGAGGTCAGCGCGGAGGTGACGAGGCGCCGCAACGACGGGCGCCGTCCTCTCTGGGCTCCGGCTTCATCATCGATTCCAGCGGCTTCATCGTGACCAACAACCACGTCATCGCCGAGGCCGACGAAGTGACGGTGCGTCTGCATGACAACTCGACGTACAAAGCCGAGATCGTCGGCCGCGACGAGAAAACCGATCTCGCCCTTCTCAAGGTCGATGCCGACAAGCCGCTGCCAGCAGTCAATTGGGGCAACTCCGATGAGTTGCGGATCGGGGACTGGGTGATGGCGATCGGCAATCCCTTCGGGCTTGGCGGTACCGTCACCGCCGGGATCGTCTCGGCCCGGCAACGCGATATCAACGCCGGGCCCTACGACGACTTCATCCAGAGCGACGCGGCCATCAACCGCGGCAACTCGGGCGGCCCCATGTTCAACATGGACGGTGACGTGGTCGGCGTGAACACCGCGATCTTCTCGCCCTCGGGCGGCTCGGTGGGCATCGGCTTTGCAATCCCCGCGGCCCTCGCTTCCAACGTCATTCGCCAGCTCAAGGACGGCGGTACCGTCCGCCGTGGCTGGCTCGGGGTCCGGATCCAGACGGTGACCGATGAACTGGCCGAGGGGCTGCGGCTGGGCAAGGCCCAAGGCGCCTTGGTCGCCCACGTCACCGAGGGCGGCCCGGCGGAGTCCGCCGGCATCAAGCAGGGCGACGTCATCCTTCGCTTTGACGGCCGCGAGGTCGGCGAGATGCGCAAGCTGCCGCGCATGGTCGCCGAGACCCCGATCGGCCGCAAGGTCAAGGTGATCGTCTGGCGCAAGGGCGGCGACGGCTTCAGCGAGGAGTCGCTCAACGTCACCTTGGGCGAACTCGACGACACCCAGGTCGCAGCGGTCACTCCGACGGAGCCACCGCCGCAGGACGAGAGCGGCCAGATCCAGTCGCTCGGCCTGGGCCTGGCGGCGATCACGCCGGAGCTGCGTCAGCGCTTTCAGCTCGACGACAAGGCCGCCGGCGTGGTGATCACCGACGTCACCGACGCCGGTTCAGCCGCGGAAAAGGGCCTGCGCCCCGGCGACGTGATCGTCGAGGTCGACCAGGAAGAGGTCACCAGCCCTTCCGAGGTCGTGGACCGGGTCGAGAAGGCGCGCGACGAGGGCTACCGCGTGGTCACCCTCCTGGTCCTGCGCCAGGGCGACTTCCAATGGGTGGCGGTGCCGATCAGCAACAGCTGATCCTTAAACGCAATCGAGGCTTCGACGCGCGGTCGCTTTCCGGCGGCCGCGCGTCAGCTTTTGAACTCGGATTTGCGGAAGCCCTGCAAGTAGAGCAATGCGGTCAGATCGCCGTGGTCGAGGCTGACGTCCGCAGCCTGGCGCAGCGTTGCCTTGGGCCGGTAGCCGACGCCGAGACCGGCGGCCCGGATCATGTCGAGATCGTTGGCGCCGTCCCCGACCGCGCAGGTCGTAGCCAGGCCCACACCCTGCTCCGCGGCCAGGGATTCCAGAGCCTCGAGCTTGGCGGCGCGATCGAGGATCGGCGGCGCCACCTCGCCGGTCAGCTTGCCGTCCTCAATCATCAGCCGGTTGGCCTGCTGCCGGTCGAAGCCGCAGGCCTCGCCGACCGGCCCGGTGAAGCAGGTGAAACCGCCTGAAACCAAGGCCGTCGCGGTGCCCGCTGCCCGCAGTGTCTGCACCAGTGTCCGGGCACCGGGGTTCAGGGTCACGCCTCCGGCCATCTCTTCGAGCAGGCTGACCGGCTGGCCGGCCAGCAGGCCGACCCTGGCCCGCAGCGCCTCGGCAAAGTCCAGCTCCCCGTTCATGGCCCGGGCGGTGATCGGGGCCACTCGGTCCGCAATCCCGAGGCGTGCGGCCAGTTCGTCCAGCATCTCCTCGGCGATGATGGTCGATTCCATGTCCGCGACCAGCAGCCGCTTGCGGCGCCCGTCTCGCGCCAAGACGCCGAGGTCGACCGGGGTGCCGTCCAGGGCGCTCAGGGCGGTCCTGCGAGCCTGCTGGGGGTCTATGCCCGCGAAGGGCAGGTCGCAGGCCTCGGCCTCGGCCAGCCAGTCCACGGCCCCGCGGGTCGCCCCTGAGGCCGCCAGGTCTGCCGCGACCCGATCTATCAGGGCTTGTCCGAGGTCGCCGGGGGCGGCGATAAGCGTGACGACATGGTCCATGGCGGGCGATATAGATGGCCGGCCGGTGCGGCGGCAAGGGATTTGAGCGGGTGTCGAATGTGAAGGACGGCGGAGAGGCCCCCGGGGCCGGTCGCGAGGCGCTGCCGCCGGTGGTTCTGGTCACCGGTCCGACGGCCGGTGGCAAGTCGCGCCTGGCCCTGGATCTGGCGGCGGGGTTCGAGGGCAGCGTCATCAACGCTGATGCCCTGCAGGTCTACAGGGAGCTCGAGATCCTGACCGCCCGCCCCGGCGCGGCGGCCATGGCCCGGGCGCCGCACCGCCTCTACGGCGTATTGCCGGCCAGCGAGGTCTGCTCGGCCGGGCGCTGGCAGGCCCTGGCCCTGGCCGAGATCGAAGCGGTGCGCAAGGCCGGCCGCCTGCCGATCGTCGCCGGGGGGACGGGCCTCTACCTGCAGGCCCTGGAGCGGGGCCTCTCGGCGATACCGGACATCCCGGAGGCGATCCGTGCGGCGACCCGGCAGCGGCACCGGGAACTTGGCGGGGCGGCCTTCCATGCCGGCCTCGCGGAGCGCGATCCCCAGGCCGGCGCCAAGCTGCGGCCCTCGGACAGCCAGCGCCTGATGCGAGCCTGGGAGGTCCTGGAAGCGACCGGACGCTCGCTCTTCGACTGGCAGCAAGACAGCCCCCTGCCGCCGCCCTACCGCTTCCTGCGCCTGGCCCTGCTGCCGCCGCGGGCGGCGCTCTACGCCGCCTGCGACCGGCGCTTCCTGGAGATGCTCGAGGCCGGGGCCCTGGCCGAGGTCGAGCGCCTTCTTGCGCTGGGCCTGGACCCCGGCCTGCCAGCCATGAAGGCGGTCGGAGTCGCCGAGCTGGGCGCTCACCTCGCCGGCGAGATCTCCCTCGAGGAGGCCGCCGCCCGGGCCCAGCAGGTGACCCGGCGCTACGCCAAGCGCCAGTACACCTGGCTGCGCGGCCAGGGCGCCGGAGCGCAGGTTTTTGATGCGCAATATTCGGAAAGTTTGAAGGCAGAAATCTTTAAGATTATTTGCGACTTCTTGTTGACCCCCCCCAGGTGAGAGACTAGTTTATCCGAGGCGCGCGGCCGAAGGGCCGCGCGTGCTGTCTCTGAGCAGGCTGAAAACCCCAGAAAAAGCAATGGGTTGGCCGGCGGGGAGGGGCGGGCAAGCGGACCGAAGGCATTTGGGGTCAGAGCGATGGCTGGCGAAGAACTGAACGGATCGGAAATCGTGCTGCGCGCCTTGGCGGAGCAGGGCGTCGAGGTCATTTTCGGCTACCCGGGCGGGGCGGTTCTGCCGCTCTACGACGAGCTGCACAAGCAGAACGCGATCCGTCACATCCTGGTCCGGCACGAACAGGGTGCGGTCCATGCCGCCGAAGGCTATGCCCGCTCGACCGGCAAGGTCGGCGTCGTGCTGGTGACCTCGGGCCCGGGCGCGACCAACGCGGTGACCGGGCTGACCGATGCCCTGATGGACTCCATCCCGGTTGTCTGCCTGACCGGACAGGTCCCGACCCACCTGATCGGCAACGACGCCTTCCAGGAGGCCGACACCACCGGCATCACCCGGCCCTGCACCAAGCACAACTACCTGGTCAAGTCGATGGAGGACCTGCCGCGGATCCTGCACGAGGCCTTCTACGTCGCCCAGGCCGGGCGCCCGGGTCCGGTGGTGATCGACCTGCCCAAGGACATACTTCAGGGCAAGGGCGCCTACCTGCCGCGCGAGGCGGTCAAGCACCGCAGCTACAAGCCGCAGACCCGGCCCGAGAAAACCGCCCTGAAACAGGCGGTCGAGTTACTGGCCCAGGCCAAGCGACCGATCGTCTATTCCGGGGGCGGCGTCATCAATTCCGGCGACAGGGCAACGGCGTTGCTGCGCAAGCTCGTGCACATGACCGGAGTACCCTGTACCAACACCCTGATGGGTCTCGGCGCCTATCCCGCCAGCGACCCGCAGTTCCTCGGCATGCTGGGCATGCACGGCACCTACGAAGCGAACCTGGCGATGTACAACTGCGATCTGATGATCGCGATCGGCGCCCGCTTCGACGACCG
>JASJAL010000431.1 GCA_030067055.1 Kiloniellales bacterium
GAGAGGCTAGGCCCTCCACCAGCGCCGAGGCTCGACGTTCTCGGCCAGGGTTTCCTTGGGGATCTCGCGGGCGATGTCGTAGATGAACTTGTAGGTGTCCATCCCGCCCGACCAGTCGTTGAGGCGCTCGCGCCACTTCTCCCATTTGTCGGGATGGAACTCCGGCGAGCACATCTCCTCCGCCTCGCGCTTGGCCTCGTCGGACAGCATGGAGACGCGCGTGCCGTGCTTGGCGAAGATCGTGTTCGGGAGCTGCGGCTCGGAAAAGCCGACGGTGTTGACCAGCGCCGCCTCGTTTGCCGCCTGGACGTGAACCTGCGTCAGGTAGGCCGACTCCATCACGGCGTCCTGCAGCTCGCCGCCCAGCTTGTCGAACACCTTGGAGCTCATGGCCGTGTGCTCGGTGCCGCAGAAGAACTCCAGGTTGATGACCTGAGAGACCACCGGCGACATGTTGGCGTAGGCCACCGCGGAGGCCCAGGTCTCGGCGCCGTCGATAAGGCCCTGCTTGAGGCCGTCGAGTGTTTCCGCCCAAGCGATCGGCGTTGGATTGAGATTCATCAGCTCCATCGCAATCCGGCCGAGCTGGGTGCCGGTGACGCGGTTCTTGGTGCCCGCCAGCTCCGTGACGCTGGTCACCAGGGGCTTGTCCTTCCAGGCCAGACCCAACTGGATGCCGCGCAGCTCCGCGTGGGAGAACAGGAACTCGACTTTGTGCCTCTTGCGCATGGGATCGCGCAGTACCTTCTGGCTGCCCGGATGGTACAGGAAGTGATACTGGGACGCGCGGGTCGGGAACATGTAGGCATAGTCGAGAACGTTCAGATAGGGCGCGCCGCCAGCGGAGTTCTGGGTCGAGGCGGCGTAGAGGTCGACGATGCCTTGCTGGGTCTTCTTCACGCAGTCGAGCTGACCGCAAATCTGGTTGTTGCCGATGAACTCGATGCGGATCGCACCCTCGGTGCGCTCTTCGAGGTCGTTCACGAACTGCAGGCAGCCCGCGCGCTCGATCAAAAGGTTCTTCTCGTTGAATCCGGCAGCGCCGAACTTGAGCGTGAACTTGGGCTCGCTCTTGTAGCGCTTCTCGTAGGTCGACTGGGCTGCTTCCGCGAGCCGGGGCAGCGTGATCACGCCCGTCAAGGCGCCGGCCCCGAGCAGCGTGGACGATATTCCATACCTCTTGGCGAGCCGGAGCAGATCGCGCCGAGAGACGTTGGCGAGGGTCTTGCTGAGCATTTTGTAGCCTCCCACACTTCAAAAATGAAAAATTTTTTCTCACTCTTGCACAGTCATTTTTTCTATGCAAGAGTGATTTTGTCCAAATCTAAGGCCTCCACCACTTCCAAAAAGAAGGCCACTGGGGATCAAACCGCTTTCGACAGGGATGGACGATAAATGACTTCCCGCAACACAAGCGAGGATTCATACGACTACATCGTGGTGGGCGCCGGCTCGGCGGGCTGCGTCTTGGCGAACAGGCTATCCGCGCAGCCGTCGAAGCGTGTGCTCCTGTTGGAGGCCGGCGGCCGGGATCTCAACCCCTGGATCCATGTTCCCGTGGGCTATTTCAAGACTCTGCACAACCCCTCGACCGACTGGTGCTACAAGACGGATCCGGATCCGGGCCTCAATGGCCGCAGCATCGATTGGCCGCGCGGAAAAACCCTGGGTGGCTCGAGCTCGATCAATGGGCTGCTCTATATCCGCGGTCAGCACGAGGACTACGATCACTGGCGCCAACTCGGCAACGTCGGCTGGTCCGCCGAGGACGTCCTTCCCTACTTCAAGCGCGCCGAGGACCAGGAAAGGGGCGACGACGACTATCACGGGACCGGCGGCCCGTTGTCGGTTTCGGATATGCGCGTGCACCGCGAAGTCTGCAACGCGTTCATCGCTGGCGCCGAGGAAATCGGTGTCCCGCGCAACGACGATTTCAACGGAAAGATCCAGGAAGGTGCCGGCTACTTCCAGCTAACCTCGCGGCACGGCCGGCGCTGCTCGACCGCTGTCGCCTATCTCAACCCGGTACGGCGCCGCCCGAACCTGAAGATCGTGACCCACGCTCACGTGGAGCGCCTGCTGTTCGGCGCGAACGGCAAGCCGGACGTCGGCGGCATCGAGTTCAGCGTCAAGAACGCCCGGCGCAAGGCGCACCTCAAGCCCGGCGGAGAAGTCATCCTCAGTGCCGGCGCCATCGGGTCGCCGCAGATCCTCCAGACATCGGGCATCGGCCCGGGCGGCTTGCTGCAGAGCCTGGACATTCCGGTGCGCCATGACTTGCCCGGCGTCGGCGAGAACCTGCAGGATCACTTGCAGATCCGCATGATCTACGAGGTGAACGTCCCGACCCTGAATGACGAGATCAATAATTTCTTCCGGCGCATGCTGATCGGCCTCCAATACATCCTGTTCCGTCGCGGGGCCATGGCGATGGGCGCCAGCCAGGTCTGCGTTTTCGCCAGGACCCGGCCCGAGATGGCGACTCCGGACATCCAGTTTCATTTCCAGCCCCTGAGCGCCGACAAGCCGGGCATCGAGATGCATCCCTTCTCGGGCATCACATCCTCGGTCTGCCAGCTCAGACCGGAGAGCCGGGGCACGATTGCGATCAAGTCGCCGGACCCCCACGTCTACCCGTCGATCCGGCCCAACTATTTGTCCACGCCCCTGGACCAGGAGACGGCGGTGGCAGCACTGCGAATGTCGCGGGCGCTGGCGGCGACCAAGGCCATGTCGCCCTTCATCGTCGAGGAACGGGTGCCGGGCGCTGCCGTCAGTTCGGACGAGGACCTGCTGGATGCGGCGCGGCGGATCTCGCAGACCATCTACCACCCGACGAGCACCTGCAAGATGGGCAGCGATCCCGGGGCGGTTGTCGACGATCGCCTGCGCGTGCACGGTGTAAAGGGGCTGCGCATCGCCGATGCCTCCGTCATGCCCACCATCGTTTCGGGCAATACCAATGCGCCGACGATCATGATTGGGGAAAAGGCTTCGGACATGATCCTCGAAGACCGCCAAAACCGCTGACCGCCCGCACGAGAGCGGGACCATCCTCCGCGATGGCAAGCAGCCTCGGCGAGATTGACCTGAATGGGATCAATCGACCAAGCGTCGGGCGCGCTTTACGCAGTCGCTGGCCGTTACTTTCGACCGCGAGGTCGACCGCCCCGCCAGCGCCCGCTATATCATTGAAATAATGGTGAGCCCGCTAGGATTCGAACCTAGGACCTACTGATTAAAAGTCAGTTGCTCTACCAACTGAGCTACGGGCCCCTCAGGGAGATCGGCGGCGTAGCGCCGACTCGGCCGGGACCATAGGGAGCCTGGGCCAGAGGGTCAACCGGCCGAAGCGCGAATCAACAGGCCTGCTGCACCAGGCGCGAGCGCGCGGGCCTTGCCTAGGCGATGGACTACGTATCCTCTAGGATCGCCCTTTCGATGCGCGCGACGGCTTGGCGAGGATGGGGATCATACGATGCCGGAGGACGGCAGGCAGCTGACCGAGACGCCGCAGGTCGCAGGCCAAGCCACGGCCCCGCACTGGCGGCCTTCGGTGACCCTGGTCCTGGCCGCCAGCATGGCGTTCCTGGTCCTGCTGTCGGTGGTTCTGGTGATCACCATCCAGGTCTCGGCTAGTCAGAAGAATACCTTCCAACTCTTGCGCGAAGTCACCGCCCTGGTGGTCGAGTACATGGACCGCAGCCTGCGCGACCACCTGGAGCCGGCCGAAGCCCAGGTCGCCTTCGTCGCCCAACAGATCGAGAACGGCGCCTTCAACCTGCAGGACCGCGATCGTCTGCAGGATCTGCTGACCGGTGCGGTCGCCGGCACGCCCCAGATCACCGCCATCCTGACCTGGGACCGGGATTTCCAGCGCTTCGGCATTTGGCGCGAAGCGGACGGCTCCACCGGTATACTGGGCGGCGATCAAAGCGATGACCCACTGATCCGCGCTGCAGCCGAGGATCTGAAGTCGCGCGAGGGCGCGATCTGGGGCGAGCCGGTGTTCCGCGGCGGTGCGCCCCGTCTCAATCTGCGCCGGCCGCTCCGCAGCGACGGCGAGTACGTCGGCTTCCTGGCGGCTTCCATCGCCGTGCAGGACCTCTCGGGCCTCACCGCCAGCTTGAGCGGCGTGCTCGAAGGTACGGCCTTCGTGCTGCTGGGCCGCGACCGCGTGCTGGCCCATCCAAACCTTACCTCCAGGCATCCGGAGCAATCACCGGAGAGTCCCATGGTCGGCCTCGACCGGGTCGGCGACCTCGTGCTGGCCCAGATCTGGAACGCCGAACCCTTGGACTGGTTCACCACCGAGGACTTCGACGCCAAGGTCCTGCGCATCAAGCTGGCCGACCAGGAGTACGTCTTCGTCTACCGCGAAATCACCACCTTCGGCCCGGAGCCCTGGTACATCGGCGCTTGGTTTCTATTGACCGAGGACAACGTCGTCGACCGTTTCTGGCGGTCCCTCGAATGGAGCCTTCTCCTCCTCGTCCTCGCGGTGGCTGCGGCCTTCCTCCTGGGGCGATTCATCGCGAGGCCGATCCGCCGGGTCGCCGAGGGCACCGCCCGGATCGGACACCTCGACCTCGCCCACGTCGACACCCTGGGACCGAGCCGGCTGAGGGAGCTCGACAACCAGGCCCAGGCCTTCAACGCCATGCTTGCCAGCCTCCGCTCCTTCGAGACCTACGTTCCGCGCCGGCTGGTCACCCGGCTGATCCAGGCCGGCGGCGAGGAGGCGGTCACCTCCGAGGAGCGCGAGTTGACCATCCTCTTCACCGACATCGCCGACTTCACCCAGCTGTCCGAGCACAGGCCTGCCGCAGAGGTCGCGGACTTTCTGAACCAGCACTTCGCCCTGCTGGGGTCCTGCGTCGAGGCCGAGGATGGCACGGTGGACAAGTTCATCGGCGATGCACTCATGGCCTTCTGGGGCGCCCCAGATCCGCAACCCGACACCGCGGCGCGGGCCTGCCGGGCAGCCCTGGCCATGGCTGCAGC
>JASJAL010000128.1 GCA_030067055.1 Kiloniellales bacterium
CCGGAAATCACCTTCGCCTGCGACGGCTGTATCTTTCGATTGCGGAATTGGCGTGATTGCTTGGCAGACGAACTTTTCGAACGAGCTAGCTGCCTTGCAGACTTCACGGGGTCGACTTTTGCGAAGGTGCCGCCGCCGGAATCCGCCATGCGTTGGTGATCGACCGCCCGATCGACAACGAGTCAACCAGGGCGCTCTTCCCGGTCTGGTTCGCCGCCCCCCGCCGACGGCATCATGCAGCCCGACGACCTGGACCTTCGGGACCGACTTCCGCAGCTTCTGGGATCACTGATGAGAGCACTGGAGAGGTATTGGCCGGTAGGTATTGCGTAGGCCTGATCGGTAGGCTTGACGATGCTAAGGTGGCCGTCTCAAGTGTCCGCACAGCACGCGAAACGTTCGATGTCCGAAGAAGAAAAGACCTGGCGGGTCATGCGCCAGGACGACAACGGCAACAGGTTTCTGGTCGAAAGCGGCCTGCCCGAAGATCGGGCGAATGCCCTGGTCGAGGAACTCTCAGCGCGCGGGCACAAGCAGGCATACTGGGCCGAGCGCGAAAGCGGAATCGCACCTTGAGGTAACGGTGCTCACATCGCCAAGAGTCCGTTAGCTCTTCTCCGCCCGCATCGCCTTTAACAACTTCTCCGCCACGTCCTGGCGGACCTCGCTGGCCTCGACCAGGGCCGCGGCGAGCGCGTCGACCTCGTCGCCGAGGGCCCCGGCCAAGAGGGCGACGTTCTGGGCGTGGAGGGCCATGTGACCTTGCTGGATGCCGGTGGTGGCGAGCGCACGCAGGGCGGCGAAGTTCTGGGCCAGGCCGATCGCGCCGATGATGCGGGCGAGGCCCTCGGCGGTCTCGACGCCGAGGACCTGGAGATTCTGCTGGGCGGTCGGGTGAAGCCGGGTGGCACCGCCGACCAGGCCGACCGCCAGCGGCATCTCCAGGACGCCCACGAGGTCGCCGGCGGCGTCGGTCTCCCAGCGGCTGAGGCTTCGGTAGCGGCCGTCGCGGGCGGCGTAGGCATGGGCGCCGGCCTCGACCGCCCGGGTGTCGTTGCCGGTTGCCAGGACCACGGCGGTCACGCCATTCATGATCCCCTTGTTGTGGGTCGTGGCACGATAGGGATCGGCCTCGGCGAAGCGGTAGGCCGAGAGGATGCCGTCCCGGACCTCGGGGCCGCCGATCTCGTCCAGCGGCCAGACCGCGCGGGCCCGGACCAGGCGCCGGTCGGCGAGGTTGGAGAGGATGCGCAGGTGGGTCCGGGCGCCGGTCCACTCGGCGAGGCGCGGCGCCACGGCCTCGGCCATGGTGTTGACCGCGTTGGCGCCCATGGCGTCACGGGTGTCGACGATCAGGTGGGTGATCACCATGGGCCCTTCGGCGGTCTCGATCACCCGGACCTCGAGATCGCGGAAGCCGCCGCCCAGCTCGACCAGCACCGGATCGGCGGCGTCGCAGATCTCCCGGATATCGGCCTTGCGCTCCAGGACCTTGAGCCGGACCTGCGCCGGATCCGGCATCCCGAGGTGCTGGATCTGGGCGATCATCTCGTTGCCGCTGGTCGCCGTGACGAAGCCGCCGCTGGCGCGGCAGCGCTTGGCCGCGTTGCCGACCGCGGCGATCACCGAGGACTCCTCGGTCGCCATGGGCACCAGGACCTCGCGGCCGTCGACAAGCAGGTTGGTGGCGATGCCCAGCGGCACGTTCAGGGTCGAGACCGCGTTCTCGACCAGGCGGTCGGCCAGCGCCAAGAGATCGCCGGCGGCCGCCGCATAGTGTGCCGCTGCCTCTGGCCCGAGCCCGGCCAGCGCCGTCACCCGCTCGGTCCGCTCGCTCGGCTTTAGCTTATGGAAGCCGGCTAGCCGTGAGGTGTGTTCCGTCATCGTGGCGCCCTCCCCAGAACTGCCGGGAGCTTAGCGCCGGCGCGGCAGTGCCGGAAGAGGTGGTCGGCGATCCGATTGGATGGAAAAGAGAGCGGGCCGCCCGGCCTGGCGGCCATGGCGACCCTTCTCTATCCGTCCTTCGCAGGCTACGCGCGGGGCGGTCCTATCTGCGGCAGCCCCTCAGGGGCGGATCCGGTACGAGCGAGTGTGTCCCGCTCGTTACCCGGTAAACATCGCCCGGGCGGATTTGTTCCATGACGGCCACCTCGGTCGCGGTGGCAATTCCGTGTCGCGCAGGGCGGCCGCGGTCCAAGCTTGGCAAGAGGGCTGGGGCCTCACAGGACCAGGCGGAGCGTTTCCTGATAGGATGGAGGAAGGGGCGATGGAGGCGGGCTGCAGGATGCATCCGTTACCGCTTCGAAGATCTGTCCAGACACCACCATCGTGACCTCCCCGTCCTCCGAGACCAGCGGCATCATCAGCCGCTTCGTCAGCCGTTCCGGCTGCGAGCCGAGGAAGGGGTAGAGAGATTCCGTGTAGAGGGCGTGGCGCTTCTCGATGACCTCGGCATAGAGCGAGAGAATGTAGTCCCGATAGGGCGGGCGCAGCAGATCGTCGATGTAGCGTCCGCTCAGGCTCTCGCCGATGACGGCCTCCACCGCGGTGCCGGCGAGCCGGTAGCGCAGGCGGCCATCCGGCAGGATATCGGTCAGCAGGATGTGCGGTAGAATCTCCGGGCCAATCTCGACCGGGTCGATATCCCGCCGCGACGGCAAGTCGCGGCCGGCTTTCTTGCCGGACCAATAGTCGAAAAGCCGGCGCAGGAGCGGATGCTCCATGCTCGCATGCGGCTTGCCAGAAGCCGCCCCGCCCTGGCTCTCGGACTCGAGACCGATCGCCTGGCCGGGTCGCTTCTTGCCGATGGTGCTCACGGGTGGGTCCTAGATGGAATGCGCGCGGCGGATGTGAGACTCCGATGGTGTTTGCCTTAGGTAAAGAAAGTCTGAAGACCTGCCGCGATCGACCGGCTGGCGGCTGAGCCCGGATTCCCGGCTGGACCCGCGTGACCTGAGCCCCTAAACCCTCCGCCCATGTCACTTCCCTCCCAAAGCGCCCTCGCCAAGAGATTGCTCCGCGATTTCGCGGCCCAGCAGCCCTTCCGTGCCGGCTCCTTCATTGTCACCATCTACGGCGACGCGGTGGCGCCGCGTGGTGGGACGCTGTCCCTGGTCAGCCTTTTGGCGCTGATGTCCGAGGTCGGCGCCAGCGAGAGCCTGGTGCGCACCGCGGTCTCCCGCTTATCGGCCGACGGCTGGCTCAAGGGCAGACGACAGGGCCGGCACAGTTTCTACAGCCTGACCGAGACCGGTCGTCAGCGCTTCGAGGCGGCAACCCGGCGAATCTACCTCGGCACCCCGCCGGCCTGGTCTGGTACCTGGGAGGTGGTCCTACTGACAGGCAGTGCAGGAGGAGGTCGAGAGTCCCTGCGCAAGGCCTTGCGCTGGCTGGGTTTTGGCCAAGCCGGGCCGGGGGTGATGATCCACCCGCAGCCCGACAGGGAAGCGCTGGCTGCGGTGCTGGACGAGCCCGGGGCCGCCGAGGCCGCCGTCCTGATTTCCGGCACGGCCGAGGTCGCGAGCAAGTCGGCCGCGTTGAAGCGCCTTGTGGCCGAGAGCTGGGATCTCGAGGCTCTGGCAAGGGACTATCGCCAGTTCCTGGCGCGCTTCGGGCCCCTGGGCGAAACCCTGGTCGCCGGGAGCCAGCTTTTGCCCTTGGAGAGCCTTCTGGTCCGGCTGCTTCTGATCCACGAATACCGCAAGGTGATCCTGAGGGATCCGGCCCTGCCCCCAGCTCTGCTGCCTGAGGACTGGCCGGGGCGCGAAGCCCAGGCCCTCTGCCGCCGGGTCTATGCGGCCGTGGTCGAAGGGGCGGAGGCCTGGGTCTCCGGGAACCTGCGCCGCGACGACGGGGCTCTACCGTTGCCGGGCGCTGACTTCTGGTCCCGTTTCGGCGGCCTGAGACCGGAAAATGGCTGACAACCCGGGTCGCTTAGGCCCCAAACATCACAAGATTTCATTGTTTTTCGCCATGTTTTGTGCCATATCCTGAGCTAGGGTCGGCAAGGGCCGCAGCATCTTCGAGAGTGAGCGCGCATGTACACGCAAGGGCTGGACATCAAGCCTGGCGACAAGGCGATTCCCCTGGAAACCGGGTCCTCCGAGGCGGAGCAGCGCTTCCAGGAGCGCATCGATCGCGATGAGCGGATCGAACCCAAGGACTGGATGCCCGAGGGCTATCGCAAGACCCTGATCCGCCAGATCTCGCAACACGCCCATTCCGAGGTCGTCGGCATGCTGCCGGAAGGCAACTGGATCACCAGGGCGCCGAGCCTTCGGCGCAAGGCGGTCCTGCTGGCCAAGGTCCAGGACGAGGCCGGTCACGGCCTCTACCTCTACGGCGCCGCCGAGACCCTGGGCGTATCCCGTGCCGAGCTGGTCGAGCAGCTGCTCAGCGGCAAGGCCAAGTACTCCAGCATCTTCAACTATCCGACGACCACCTGGGCGGACATCGGCGCGATCGGCTGGCTGGTCGACGGCGCCGCGATCATGAACCAGATCCCGCTCTGCCGCTGCTCCTATGGCCCCTATGCCCGGGCCATGATCCGGGTCTGCAAGGAGGAGAGCTTCCACCAGCGCCAGGGCTACGAGATCATGCTCGCTTTGTCGCGCGGCAGCGACGCCCAGCGGGCCATGGCTCAGGACGCGCTGGACCGCTGGTGGTGGCCCTCGCTGATGATGTTCGGGCCCAGCGACAAGGACTCGGCGCACTCGGCGCAGTCGATGCGCTGGGGCATCAAGCGGATCTCCAACGACGACCTGCGCCAGAAGTTCGTCGACGTGACCGTGCCCCAGGCCGAGTACCTGGGCCTCAAGATGCCCGATCCCGAACTCGCCTGGAACGAGGCGCGGGGCCACTACGACTTCGGCCCGATCGACTGGGAGGAGCTGAAGCAGGTGATCTCGGGCAACGGGCCCTGCAACAAGGCGCGCATGAAGGCGCGCCGCGACGCCCACGCAGAGGGTGCCTGGGTCCGCGAGGCGGCTCTGGCCCATGCCGAGAAGCGCCGCGCGCGGGCCCTCAAGAAGGCCGGCTGAGCCAGGCCGAGGAGACGATCACATGAGTTCACGCGATTGGCCGCTTTTCGAGGTCTTCATCCGCTCCCGCAACGGACTCAGCCACAAGCACGTCGGCAGCCTGCACGCCGCCGACGCGACGATGGCGCTGGAGAACGCCCGCGACGTCTACACCCGTCGCGCCGAGGGGGTCAGCATCTGGGTCGCGCCCTCGGCCGAGATCGTGGCCTCGGACCCGGGCGAGAAGGACGCCTTCTTCGAGCCGACGGCGGACAAGATCTATCGCCATCCGACCTTCTACGACATTCCCGACGACGTGAAGAACATCTGAGCGGCAGAGGCAAACTCGATGACCGACATCGCCAAGGACCAGCTTTTCGAGTACCTGCTCAGGCTCGGCGACAGCAGCCTCATCCTCGGCCAGCGCCTGTCCGAATGGTGCGGCCACGGCCCGGAGCTGGAAGAGGACATCGCGCTGATCAATGTCGCCCTCGATCTGATCGGCCAGGCGCGCAGCCTCTTGACATATGCCGGCGAGGTCGAGGGCAGGGGCCGCGACGAGGATCAGCTTGCCTTCCTGCGCGATGGCACAGACTACCGCAATCTGCTGCTGGTCGAGCAGCCGAACCAGGATTTCGCTTACACCATCGCCCGGCAGTTCCTCTTCGACGCCTTTCATCTCGAGCTGCAGCAGGCCCTCTTGGGCTCGCGCGACGAGCGGCTCGCGGCCATCGCGGGCAAGAGCGTGAAGGAAGTGACCTATCACCTGCGCCACAGCTCGGAATGGCTGGTTCGCCTGGGCGACGGCACGCCGCTCAGCCACGACAAGATGCAGACGGCGCTCGACGACCTCTGGGTGTACAGCGGCGAGATGTTCGAGATGGACGCCCTGGAGACCGCCCTGGCCGAGGCCGGGGTGGTGCCCGACCGCGGCGCGCTGCGCCCGGCCTGGGAGGCGCGGGTTTCGGCGGTGATCGAAGCGGCGACCTTGCAGCGGCCCGACGACGGCTGGATGCAGAGCGGCGGCTTGCGCGGCCGGCACAGCGAGCACCTGGGCCACATCCTGGCCGAGATGCAGCACCTGCAGCGCGCCCATCCGGGAGCCGAGTGGTGACCGCGCCACGCCCGGTCCTGGAGATGGTCGTCGACCGTCCGGTCGGCCCCCGAACCCCGGCGGAGGCCAAGGTCTGGACCCTGCTGGAAGACGTCACCGACCCCGAGATCCCGGTCCTGACCGTGGCCGACCTCGGCGTGCTGCGCGAAGTGCGGACCGAGGGTGAGGGGGTCGAGGTGGTGATCACGCCGACCTATTCCGGCTGTCCGGCCATGAACACCATCGAGTCCGACATCCGTTGCCGTCTCGAAGATGCGGGCTACCTCGAGGTCAAGGTCACCACGGTGCTGGCGCCGGCCTGGACGACGGACTGGTTGAGCGAAGCCGGGCGCGCCAAGCTCGCCGCCTTCGGGATCGCGCCGCCTGCCGAGGCGAGCGGCAGCAAGCGAGCGCTCTTCGGCGATGAGCCCGTGGTGGCCTGTCCGCACTGCGGTTCTTCAGAGACCGAGTGCGTCAGCCAGTTCGGCTCGACGGCTTGCAAGGCGCATTACCGCTGCCGCTCTTGCCTCGAGCCCTTCGATTACTTCAAGTGTATCTGAGCGCCGCTCCGCGCCACGTCCCAAGAAAGGCTTGAGGCCCCATGGCCCGCTTCCACGCCCTGAAGATCGCCGAGGTCGCGCGTGAGACCGAGGACGCGGTTGTCGTCACCTTCGAGCTACCGGCCGAGCTGGGCGAGGACTACGCCTACCTACAAGGCCAGCATCTGACCCTGCGCCGGGACATCGGGGGCGAGGACATCCGGCGCAACTACTCGATTTGCAGCGGCGTCGACGAGGCCCGGCTCAGCATCGCGATCAAGAAGGTCGAGGGCGGCCGTTTTTCCAGCTTCGCCAACGAAGCGCTCAAGCCCGGCGATACCCTCGACGTCATGACCCCGACCGGATCCTTTCACACGCCGCTGGATCCGGATCATGCCAAGACCTACGTCGCCTTCGCCGCGGGCAGCGGCATCACCCCGATCATCTCGATCATCAGGACGACCCTGGCGCGCGAACCCGAGAGCCGCTTCCTGCTGTTCTACGGCAACCGCAGCGTCGCCTCGATCATCTTCCGCGAAGCCCTGGAAGACATGAAGGATCGCTACCTGGATCGCTTCTCGCTGTTTCATGTCCTCAGCCGGGAGAACCAGGAGGTCGAACTCTTCAACGGCCGTCTCGACGCCGCGAAGGCCGAGGCACTGCTCGGCGCCTTCTGCCCGCTCGAAACCATCGACGAGGCCTTTATCTGCGGGCCGGGGACGATGATCGAAGCGGTCAGCGATAAGCTCACTGAGCTCGGTCTCGCGGAGGCCAAGATTCATTTCGAGCTCTTCACGACCGACGTGGAGCGCGCGCCGGACCTGCACCCGGTCGAGCATGGCAAAGTCGAAGGGAGCGGTGACGCTGCCGAGATCACAGTGATCCTGGATGGGGTACGGACTCGCTTCCAGCTGCCTTACGACGGCGAAAGCCTGCTCGACGCCGCACTGAAGGAAGGTCTCGACCTGCCGTTCTCCTGCAAGGGCGGGGTCTGCTCCACCTGCCGCGCGAAGGTCGCCGAGGGCAAGGTCGACATGACTGTGAACTACGCCCTGGAAGACGCTGAGATCGCTGCCGGATTCGTCCTCACCTGTCAGTCGCACCCGCTGACCGAGACGGTCGTCCTCGACTACGACGAGGCGTGAGGCCGCGCGCGTGCTCCTGCATCAGCAGCTGTTGGCGGCGGTCGAGCCGATCAGGATGCAATCCGAATCGCGGCGGTAGGGGCTGAAGGCTCCGATATAGATGCCCTTGCTCGTCTCGTCCGAAACCTTCTGCCCAGGGTCGGCGTGGTCCTTGCCGATTTGGCCCCGCGGAGTCGGGTCTCCGGCGGCGCCCCAGGTCGCGGTGTCGGGATCGATCCAGTAGTTGCCATTGGGGACCGGCCTACCGGCAAGACGGTCGAGCAATGTCAGCTGCTTGGCCGACAGGACTTGACCGTTGACGATCACCCGGCGCTGCTCCGCGTTGGCGTCTAGGGTGGCAAGGCCGACCAGGAAGACGATCATTACCAGAGTCAGGGCAAGACGTGCCAAGGCAGGTCGATATCGGATGTGCATCGTCGTCTCCGTTCGATAGCCGCCGAGTCCTTCGGATGGCGGCGCGCTCGTTTCAGTCCCGGCTCGCAAATGAACCCGACCTGCGACTTAAACCCCTCGGCCGGAACCATATGTGGCAATCCGCACAGGTCTTTTCCCCGGCCATGGCCGCGCAGCGAAGATCCC
>JASJAL010000129.1 GCA_030067055.1 Kiloniellales bacterium
ACCGAGAGGATCGTGGTCCCGTGCCACTGCTGTGCGTCCTTCGACATGGACTGTCACATGGGCGAAGACGCCCGCCGGGTCAAGCTTTGGCGCCAGGGTAAACACCGATCTACGGTCGCAAGGCTGGTCCCGGGGGGCCGATCCTGCTACAAGGGCGCCGTTCTTTCCCGAACCCCGGAGGCAAGGGCCCATGCGCAAGGCGAGCGTCGAGCGCAAGACCAAAGAGACTCGGATCGCCGCTAGCCTGAACCTCGACGGCAGCGGCCGCTACGACGTTTCGACCGGGATCGGCTTCCTCGATCACATGCTGGAACAGCTGTCCCGGCACAGCCTGATCGACATCGACCTCAAGGCCGAGGGCGACCTGCACATCGACTACCACCACACCACCGAGGACAGCGGCATCGTGCTCGGCCAGGCGCTGTCTCAGGCCTTGGGCGAGCGCAAGGGCATCCGCCGCTACGGCGAGGCCCTGATCCCCATGGACGAGACCCTGACCCGGGTCGCCCTGGACGCCTCGAACCGGCCCTACCTGATCTGGAAGGTGGCGATCCCGCGGGACAAGCTGGGGACCATGGACACCGAGCTCTTCAAGGAGTGGTTCCAGGCCTTCGCCCAGCACGGCGGCCTGACCCTCCACGTCGAGAACCTCTATGGCGAGAACAGCCACCACATCGTCGAGTCCTGCTTCAAGGGCTTGGCCCGGGCGCTGCGCCAGGCGATCGAGAGCGATCCGAGGCAGGCCGAGGCCGTGCCTTCGACCAAGGGCTCCCTCTAAGGACGTCACCCAGGGAACGCGGCAGCGACACGACCTTGAAGCAGCTGGTGATCATCGACTACGGCTCCGGAAACCTGCGCTCGGCGGCCAAGGCCCTGGAGCGCGCGGCCCGGGAGAGCGGGGCGGCGCACGAGGTCGCCGTGACCGCCGACCCGGCCCTTGTCCGCGACGCCGACCGGATCGTCCTGCCCGGGGTCGGCGCCTTCGGCGACTGCCGCCAGGGACTCTACGCCCTGCCGGGCATGGTCGAGGCACTGGAACAGTCCGTGCGAGGTCGTGGCCGTCCCTTCCTGGGGATCTGCGTCGGCATGCAACTGCTCGCCACGCGCGGCCTGGAGCACGGCAGCCATCCCGGCCTGGACTGGATCCCGGGCGAGGTCACCGCGATCGAACCCGACGACCCGGCGCTGAAGATCCCGCACATGGGCTGGAATGAGCTCGAGCCACGCGATCCAGCGCATCCGGTCCTGGAAGGCTTGGCAGGAACCGGGGGCCCGGCGCCGCACGTCTACTTCGTGCACAGCTATGCCTTCCATGGCGCCGAGCCGTCTTGCGAGGTGGCAACGGCGGACTACGGCGGTCGCATTGTCGCCGTCGTTGCCCGCGACAACATGATCGGTACCCAGTTTCATCCCGAGAAGAGCCAGGCCGTGGGCCTGCGCCTCCTCGCCAACTTCCTGAGGTGGTCTCCATGACTGAAGTCGGCAGCCGGCCCGAGGCCACGACCGCGGTCGAACGGCTCGAATCCCTGGCCGGCCCGGATCTGCACGATCTCTGCGACGCGGCCGATGCCGCCATCGTCGACGGCGGCGGCTTCGGCTGGCTCAAGCCGCCGCCGCGCGAGATCATGGAGACTTACTGGAAGGGAGTCCTCCTGATCCCCGAGCGGGAGCTCTTCGTGGCCCGGCTCGACGGCGTGATCGCCGGCTCCAGCCAGCTGCTGCGGCCCAGCCGCAACAACGAGGCCAGCGCCCATATGGGCACCCTGACCACCTTCTTCCTGGCGCCCTGGGCGCGCGGCTACGGCCTGGCCCGGCGCCTGGTCGAGGCGGTCGAGGACCGGGCCCGAGAACTCGGCTTCGAGATAATGAACCTCGATGTGCGCGAGACCCAGAGCCGGGCAATCCAGGTCTACGAGCAGCTCGGCTACCGGCGTTGGGGCAGCCACCCGCACTACGCCAAGGTCGAGGGCCGCTGGGTGACCGGCCTTTATTTCCACAAGAACCTGCTCGAGGAGCGATGATCCTCTTCCCCGCGATCGACCTGAAGCAGGGCCAGGCGGTCCGCCTGCGCCGCGGCGAGATGGCGAGCGCAACGGTCTTCAACGAGGACCCGGTGGCCCAGGCCGAGGCCTTCGTCGCCGCGGGATTTCAATGGCTCCACGTGGTCGACCTGGACGGCGCCTTCGCCGGCCGCTCGGAGAACCGGGCGACGGTCGAGGCGATCCTGGCCGCGGTCAAGGTGCCGGTGCAGCTGGGCGGCGGAATCCGCGACCTGGCGGGCATTGAGGGCTGGCTGGCCGCCGGCCTCAGGCGGGTGATCCTGGGCACCGCGGCGGTCAAGGACCCGGAGCTGGTGCGGGCAGCCTGCAAGGCCTTTCCGGGCCGGGTCGCGGTCGGGCTCGACGCCCGCGAAGGCCGGGTCGCCGTCGAGGGCTGGGCCCAGGCCAGCGAGGTCCAAGCCCTTGACCTGGGGCAGAAATTCGAGGACGCGGGCGTGTCAGCAATCATTTACACCGACATCGACCGCGACGGCATGCTCGTCGGCCTCAACGTCGAGGCGACGGTCGCCCTGGCCAAATCGGTCTCGATCCCGGTGATCGCCTCCGGCGGCCTTGCCGGGATCGAGGACCTGCGCCGGCTGGTGGCCGCGGAGGAGCCCGGCATCGAGGGCGCGATCTGCGGCCGGGCGCTCTACGACGGGCGTTTGGACGCCGCCGAGGCGCTGGCCCTGGTCGAAGAAGCGGTCGTGGCATGCTGAAGGCGCGGATCATCCCTTGCCTGGACGTCAAGGACGGCCGCGTGGTCAAGGGTGTCAACTTCGTCGACCTGCGCGACGCCGGCGATCCGGTCGAGCAAGCCCGGGTCTACGACGCGGCCGGTGCCGACGAGCTCTGCTTCCTCGACATCACCGCCAGCCACGAGAAGCGCGACATCATCCTCGACGTCGTGCGCCACACCGCCGAGGTCTGCTTCATGCCGCTGACCGTCGGCGGCGGGGTGCGCACCTTGGAGGACATCCGCGCGTTGCTGCTGGCCGGGGCCGACAAGGTCTCGATCAACACCGCCGCGGTCGCCGACCCGGATTTCGTCGCCGCCGCGGCCCGGAAGTTCGGCAATCAGTGCATCGTCGTGGCGATCGACGCCAAGCGGGTCGACAAGTCCGGTATCGAATCGGGCTTCGAGGTCTTCACCCACGGCGGCCGCAAGGAAACCGGGCTCGACGCCGTTGCCTGGGCCAGGCGCATGGTCGAAGCCGGCGCCGGCGAGATCCTGCTGACCTCGATGGACCGGGACGGGACCAAGGCCGGCTACGACATCGAGCTGACCCGGACCATCGTCGACGCGGTCCCGGTGCCGGTCATCGCCTCCGGCGGGGTCGGGACCCTGGATCACCTGGTCGAGGGAGTCCGCGACGGTCATGCGACGGCGGTCCTGGCCGCCTCGATCTTCCACTTCGGCAGCCATTCCATAGCCGAGGCCAAGGCGTACCTCGCCGCCGCCGGCGTCGCCGTGCGGCCGGTCGAGCCCAGCGCCTAGCGTCTAGACAGCAGAAGAGGGATCAGACCATGGGCAACAACGAGAAGGCCGAGCCCGATCTGGACGGGCGGATCCTGGACCGGCTCTTCGCCGTGGTCGAAGGCCGCAAGGACGCCGATCCCGGCGACTCCTACACCGCCAAGCTGATGCGGCGCGGCGTGCCGAAGGTCGGTCAGAAGGTCGGCGAGGAGGCGGTCGAGGCGGTTATCGAGGCCGTGCTGGGCCACAAGGGCAAGCTTGCGTCGGAAAGCGCCGATCTGCTTTATCACCTGACCGTGCTCTGGGCGCTGGCCGGCGTGACGCCGGACGACGTCTGGGCGGCGCTGGCCGACCGCTGGGGCAAATCCAGGCTGGAACTGAAGGCGGCCAAGGCGCGGGCCGAAGGCTGAGCCGTGGCCGCGGACCGAAGGGGGCAGCGATGAGCTACGACGACACCAACATCTTCGCAAAGATCATCCGGGGCGAGATCCCCTGCGACAAGGTCTACGAGGACGATCACGTCCTGGCCTTCCGCGACATAAACCCGCAGACCCCGACGCACATCCTGGTTGTCCCCAAGGGCGCCTACGTGTCCTTCGCGGACTTCTCCCAGAAGGCCAGCGCGGAAGAGATCGCCGCCTTCGTGCGCGCGACTGGCAGGGTCGCGAGCGAGGCCGGCCTCGACGCGCCCGGCTACCGGATCCTGGCCAACCACGGCGCCGACGCCCACCAGGAGGTGCCGCACTTCCACCTGCACCTCTTCGGCGGCAAGGATCTGGGCCGCATGATCAAACCGGTGGACAAGTAGCGCGCGCAGGTTTTTGCGCCGGCGAGGAAAGCATCTGGATCCGGCCGGGCCCGGGGTCAGGCCGACCTGGCGAGCGCCGGGCCGGCTTCGGACTCCTCCGCCAGCTTGCGGCGCCACCGTGACACGGTCTGGGGCGAGACGCCCGCGCGCCGGGCGAGTTCCCGATTGGAGAGGTCTCGGGTCTCCGGATCCTGAAGCAAGGCGATGACGGCGTCGCGTTTGCCGGCCCTCTGCCGTGCCACGCGGCCGGCCTCGGCCAAGCGGCGCTTCAGATCCTCGATCCTGTGCCTCAGGGTGTCCGACAGCTCGCTTTTCTCATGGCCCAGCGCCGCGACCTGGCGGGCGAAGTCCTGGGTCGTTTCCAGCTTCGCACGGCGCAGCGCCTCGACCTCCGCCTCGCTGGCCGCGAGGCGCTCCTTGAGGTCGCGGATCAGGGCCTCGAGGTAAGGAATACGGCGGTCCGGGAAGTGCCGCCCGCCGCCCTTCAGGAGATCGCGGAACTCTAGGCCCGCCTCGGCAAGCATCCCGCGTGCCCGGCGCAGCGCGGCCAGAGCCTCGCCGTCGCTGGAGGAATCGGCTAAGGCCAGGACCTTTGCCAGCTTGTCGCGATCCAGGTCTTGCACAGCCACGTCGAGGGTCCCGATTGCTTCGATCCGCGAGCCTGCCACCCCACCGCTAAGGGAGGATTAAGCCCCCGGTGCTAAGGCCTGGCTCGGCATCGACCGGACGGATAAGCTCCACCCGGCGGCGAGACCGCGCTAAAGGATGCTTAATCATGATCTACTCGACGCCCGGCGGTATGCCTGCGGATATCGGGCTAGCCCTCTTTTGGGCCTTCGGCATCCTGACCGCGATCCCGATGGCGCGGATCTTCAGCCGCGCCGGCTTCTCCTGGGCCTGGGGACTGATCTGCCTGCTGCCTGGCCTGGGTTTTTTCCTGGCGTGGGTCCTGCTGCTGGCGCGCCGCTGGACCTGGCGGGAGGCCCGGTCGTGAGCGGCGAGACCGCTTTCGCCCTGGCGGCCATCGTCTATCTCGTGGTGGTCTATGGACTCGGCGCGGTGCTGCTCTGCGTTCCGGCCTACTGGAGCTTCAAGCGTGCGGGCTGGAGCGGCTGGTGGTTCGTTGCCCTGCCGATCCCCCTGGTCGGGCTGCTGGTGCTGTGGTGGTTCGCCTTCGGCCACTGGCCGAAGGAATACGGCGAGGCGCAGGGCTGAGCGGCGGTGAGCGAGCCATGGAGGTGAGCTTCCGCGAGGCGAACGAGGCCGATCTTCCGGCGGCGGTCGCGCTGCTGGCCGACGACGTGCTCGGGCGAGAGCGGGAGGACGCTTCGCTGCCGCTCGACCCGGCCTACCTCGCGGCCTTTCGCGAGATGAGAGCGCAGGGCGGCAACCGCCTGATCGTTGCCGAGGCCCGAGACCCCGCCGAAGAAGGCGGCGTCGGGCGGATCGTCGGCTGCCTGCAGCTCGTCGTGCTGCCGGGGATCTCCCTCAAGGGCACCCGGCGGGCTCAGATCGAGGGCGTTCGGGTGGCGCGCGACCTGCGCGGCGCTGGCCTCGGCCGCCGGCTCCTCGAGCACGCCATCGCCCTGGCCCGAGCCGAAGGCTGCGGCCTGCTGCAGCTGACCGCCAACGCCGCGCGCAGCGACACCCACCGCTTCTACGAGTCCCTCGGCTTCACCGCCAGCCACCTGGGCTTCAAGCTGAAGCTGTAGGGGCCCTAGCCTCCCGCGCCGCGCTCGAAGGAGAAGACCTGGATCAGGCGGCCCGTCTCTTTGCTGTCGCCGAAGCCGGCGGCGGCGCTGTGCCACATCCAGGGCCGGTAGAGGATCAGCCGGTTGAAGCGCATCGGCACGGTCATCAAGTGCTCCCACTTGTCCGGGTCCGGGCCGTCCTGCCTCAGCAGGGTCGCGATGTCGGGATAGCCTATGGCCTCGAGTGCCTGCTGCTCCGGCGTCCGGTCCAGACCCAGCTTCTTGTGACGGTAAAAGGCTGTCCCGCCCTGACACTGCTCGGGCGGGTTCAGGTAGAGGACCCCGACCCACCAGAGGTGGGACGGGTCGACGTGAACGTGATAGCGGCTTTCTTCGCCGGCCAGCGTGATCCGGAAGCTGCCGTGGAAGGACCGCTCACGTCCGCAGCTCACCACCGCTTCGCCCAGGAGGATCGAGACCATGCGGTCCAGCTCCGGCGGCAGGAAGGGCTGGGCCGCGTTGCGCCCGGGAAAGGTCCGCGGCCCGGTCACCGGCGGGTAGTCACAATTCAAGGCCCGCTGCCGCACCGCCTGCGGGTCCACGTAGAAATCGTCGACGACGATCAGCGATTTGTGCATGGGTCGTCCGGCCCGTCTCTTCCTGGCCTGCCGCAGCCTGGCCAGGGCTTGTCTGTCGGTCGGCCGGGACCATAGCGCTTCGGTAGCCTGCGCGCGAGACCCCCTCGGGCCAAAAAAGCGGACGCAGGATTTGCCGCCTTTCCGGGTGAAAGAGACAGGCATCGGGGAACGCGAGACCGGGAGAACGCGGCATGAAACGTCCGGACGATGTACGGCGCGCTCTCGAGAGAAAACAGGTCTGCGACGGCGTGCTGGCGAGTCTGCCCGTGGTCGCCCTGCTCTTGCTGCTTGGCGCCGTCGGGCTCGCCTTCAGCTAGATCGGGCGCCGCCGCGCTGAACCCAAGCGAGCGGAGAAATCTGACCTGTTTCAGATAGATAGAATGCCGATCGAGGCGGAAGCGTCGGACGGGACCTTGGCCCCAGGGGGCGCCTCGGCAAGGCGAGCAGGGCCCATCGCCTCACCGCGATAGACCCTGGTTCGCTTTGGCAGGTCGGGGAACGGGTCGCTGCGGTTCAACGATCGCCCCCGCGACGCCCGAAGCCCATCTGCCGGTTCCGCCGGATCCGAGAGACATTGTCGTCGGCGGACTGAGCCTGAGAGGCGGTCTGGCTCGTGGCCTGGGACTGCGAATCGGCGGCGGCGAAGCCGGGGGCGGCGAAAAGGCCGAAGGCCAGGGCTGCGCCGGCCAAAGTGGCGGTGCGGGCGGTGCGATTGCGAAACATGGTCATCGTATTTCCTTTCTTTCGGTGGCCGCGCGTTGCGTGCGGGGCGGTTTCCGTCGTCGATGACCGTGAGATGGGCGCCGCCGCAAAGACTCAATGTGACCGCCGTCACGCCTGACGCCTTCGTGATTTCGATGTGATCTGTGCTGTCTTCTGCGCCCTGGCCCTGGTGCGACCCTGCAACAGGTCTCCGGACTGCCGTCCGGAGGATGCTTGGGTCGACTTCAGGGAGCCGGTCGCTGGAGGGGCGGCGGTGCTGGACCCTTCTCCGGTGTCGGCAGCGGACCGGGAAAGACCTCGCGGGGAGCGTCGGCCCGAGGCCCCCTGCGGGTCTTGGCAGGCAGGTCCGGATGGCCGTCTAGGGCGGTATCCGACAGGTAGGGCGTGGTATCCAGGTAGGGCTCAAACCCGGACTCGGCAGCAGCCCGGAGCGCCAGCTTGTCCCCTTCCTCGGCAAAGGCGGCGACGAGGAGCTGGGCGCAGGCGGTCGACAGGAGCGTGGCGAGGGCCAGAAACCTCACCGCCCGCCCGGCTGTCCAAGCGCGTGGATCGTGTGTCGTCATAGCGATGTCGCAGGACGTTTTGGCTCGCGTCCGAAGGCGAAAGCCTACAGCGGCGGGCCCTGCGGCCCTTGTGACGAGATCGTGGCGTTTCGGTGACCTTCGCGCGGCGCCCGGCGCCCGCCATGGCGATCGCCAGGCCCCGGCTCGAGCCCATCAACGACTGAGAGCCCGATGCATTGCCGGGCTCTTGGTCTCGAACGAAAGCCGAATTCTCGCGCCTAGAGCTCTAGGACCAGCCCGGCGACGGCGACCAATAGATTGATCGTGGCCCCGACCAGGCAGATGTCCAATCCGACCTGCAGGACGTCGAAAAAATCCGTATCGGTGCTTGCCACCAGCGCCTCCTATACGGTCTAGGGATTGATCGTCCGGCCACAGAAACTGCGCCGCCACACCCTATATTGGGGCTCTTTCGGGGGGC
>JASJAL010000116.1 GCA_030067055.1 Kiloniellales bacterium
GCCGTGCGGCTGGTCTCGGACTGGACCTACGCGCCCGGCACGGTCGACGGCACGCCCGCCGCCTTCGCGGGCCAGGAGGCCTACGTCACCTTCTTCGAGGAGCCCGACGTGATCGACACGCCGGAGGAGAACCTGCTGATCGGGGCGGCGATCTTCCTCACCCTGGTGACGGTGATCGTCCTGTCCCTCACCACCGGCGCCAACTTCACCTCCGGCCGGTGACCCGGGCGCCGCTTGCCGCGGTCTTTGCTCCGGCGCTGGACAGGGCCGCCGCCTGCCCGCTAAGCAGGGCGACATGGGTTCGGACGAAGCCATGAGGCGTGAACCGCAAACGACGGAAGTGCCGTCGGGCGCCGCCTGGGGCGGACCCGGCGCGGTCTTCGGCCGTCTGGCCGGCCGCTGGCAGATCTCCCGCCGCATCGCGCCGGACGGCAGCCTGCAGGGGCAGGCGCTCTTCGCGCCCGACGGGGCAGGCGGGCTGGCCTACCGGGAGGCCGGCACGCTGCGCCTTGCCGGCGGCTTCACGGCGCCGGCCGAGCGGCGCTACCGTTTCCGGCCCCGGAAGGACGGCTTTGCGGTCGACTTCGCCGAGACCCCGCCGCGGCTCTTCCACGAGGTCGCCCTCGAGGCGGTCCGGGACGGCCGGCTGCGCGGCCGGGCCCGGCACCTTTGCGCCGAGGACCTCTACCTCACGAGCTACGCCTTCCTGCCTGACAGCCGCTTCGTCGTCCGCCATCGGGTCCGGGGCCCACGCAAGGCCTACAGCCTGACCACCTGGTACCGGCGCTGCGGCTGACCGGGGCAGCTCGGGCTGCCGCCCCAGCCCTCCGCGAGGGCTGAAGCCCTCTACTGTGTCGTCGCCGCGGTGGTCGGGACCGGCTTGGTGACCAGGCCGCGGACCACGATCTCGACCCGGCGGTTGGCCGCCTCGCGGACGCCGTCGGGAGTCCGGACCGCGGGGTTGTCCTCGCCCTTGGCCTCCAGCTCCAGCTTGTCGATCTCGCCCACGTTCATGCCCTGGCGCACCAGCTCGGCACGCACCGTCTGGGCCCGGGTCTCGGAGAGCTTGATGTTGTAGTCGGTCGGCCCGGAGCGGTCGGCGTGGCCCTCGACGAAGAGGACGATGTCGCGCATGTCGCCCATCTGGCCGACCAGGGCGTCGATCCGGGCCTGGGACTCGGTGGTGATCGAGGCCTGGTTCCAGCCGAAGTAGACCACGGTGCGGGCGATCTCCTCTCCGACGGTGAACTTCGGCCCGGCGGCGACCGTCTTCTGGGGCGCCTCCGGTGCCGGTGCCGGGGTGGCGGCGGCGACCTGCTTCGGCGCCATGGCCGTCTCCAGCTTGGCCAGGGCGGCCTCGAACTGGCCGCGGCAGGCGGCGATGTGGTCCGGCTGGTGGCCTTCCTCCTGCTGCTCGACCCAGCAGTCGTACTTGGCCTGGGCCTCGGCGGCGAGCTCCGGCGCCCGCTCGCGGCCGCCGCCGTCGAGGGCGGTGACCAGCTTGCCGCGGGCCGCGACCAGGTCCGGCCGGTGGACCTCGGCGATGTTCCAGTCGGCCGGGTCCTCGGGCTCGACCGCCTGGCCCTCGTTGGCGCGCAGGGCCTTCTGGGCGAAGACCTCGGCGTCGGGCCAGTCGTTCATCTCCTCGGCCTCGTAGAGCGTGAAGGCCTTGTAGTCGGCCGCCAGCTCCTGGCTGAAGGAGCCGCCCGCGGCGTCGATCTTGTCGACCTCCTGATAGCTGGTATAGGGCAGGATGGAATCCGCCAGGGCCAGGGACCCGGCCAGGACCAGGGTGACGGGCAGGCTGTAGATAAGCGCTTGTCTTAACACGATGGCTTTCCTCTCTTCGAAAGCGCCGCCTATGCCGTTGATCATACCAAGGTCGCGGCGGCCGAGGACCGGCCCGCGCCAGGAGTTGCAGAAAACACACAGCGCCGCTCCGGCCGTAGAAATAGGAAACGCGCGCCGAGGGGGGACGACGCGCGTTTCCAGGACGATCGCCAGGTTGGGGAGCGAGCGTCCCTTTCTCGTGATCGTGTCGTACCGCTCCTTTCTTGTCGTTGCCTCCAGTCCGGTCGGACCCCTTGGCCGCGCGCCCTCGGCGCCCCGGGACGCGGCGCTCAGAACTTCCTGCGCACCTCGAAGCGGACTCCCTTGCTGTCGGCGGCGTTTTGCAGGATCTGGTAGGTGGCGTCGGCGCGGATCAGCCAGGCCCTGCTGATCGGAAGTTGATAGCGGATCCCGAAGCCGTACTGCGGGTCCTCGGCGCCGGCCACCGGGTCGTCGAAGGGCTGGACCATGGCGATCTCGAAGACGATCTGCTGGTCCAGGTCGAAGAGGTACTGCAGGCCCAGCGCGCCGCCCCAGGTGTTGGAGCCGGTGTCGTCCAGCTTCGGGAAGCCGGTCAGGGCGTCGGTCTCGAAGTTGATGCCGACGTTCTTGAGGATGCCTTCGTCCTCGACCAGCGGCTGCGGCGTGTTGCGGCCGAAGAAGAAGTTGGCATAGGGGATCAGGGTGCTGGGCAGGCCCGAGATCAAGCTGTTCTCAGAGATGATCGCGAAGCCGTCGACGTTCTGGTTGTTGTTGTCGCCGCCGACCTCGAGGCCCAGGACGTTGGTGAAGTTCCAGAACACCCGGGTCGAGTTCGACAGCGTGTTGGCGTAGCGCCGGGAGTAGGCGGCGGTCAGGAAGTGGGCGAGCAGGCCGTCCCGCTCGTTGTAGCCGTGCAGGGCGCCGTAGCCGAGCTCCCAGTAGCCGTCCAGGGCGTCGAGGAAGGCGGTCACGCCGTAGGCGTTGACGTTATTGTTCTCCAGCTTGCCCTCGTCGTTCAAGACGCCCGGATTGGTCACGTCGTTGATGGCGCCGAAGAAGGTGACGTCGAAGTTGGAGATGTCCAGGTCGGGCGAGTTCTGCGCCGGGATGGAGATCGCGCCGCCGGCGATGAAGTCGTCGGCCCAGATGCCGTTCTGCAGGAACAGCGGGAAGAGGCCGACGGTGATCGGCAGGTCGAAGTCCTGGTATTCGTTGCTGAGCCCGGCCCAGATGGCGCCGATGTCGCCCTCGAAGAACAGGCTCTGCGGCTCCCAGTCGAACTCCTTGTTCAGGCTCTTGTCTGCGCCGTCGCCGGCGAACTCGTAGCGGGTGAACTCGGCACCGTCCTGGAGCGGCTGGAAGAAGGCGTGAATCCGCTCGGTGCCTGTGATCTTGAAGTCGATGTCGATGTTGATGCGGGTCGCGACCTGGGAGAGCTCCTGGCCGTTGTTGTCGTTGTAGGCGACCGCGGTGCGAGAATCGCCGTAGACGGCGAGGCCTGGAATCAGCGGGTTCTTGACGCCGAAGACCGTGGCGCTCTCGTCGTATTCGCCCTCGGTGTACTGCTTGCGGCCCAGCTCGATGGGCGGCCGCGGCGGCTCGACCTCGGTCTTGCCGCCGTAGATGTCGACCTGTCCGTCGGCGTTGTACTCCTTGCTGTACTCCGGATCGGCGCCGAAGTGATCCTTGCTGGTATCGTCCAGGCGCTTGACGCCCGGCGAGGCCTCGAAGGCCTTTTCGGCTTCCCCAGCTTCACCAGATTCTCCGGCTTCTGCGGCTTCTCCTGCTTCGCCGCTGACAGGACCGCCGACCAGGGCGAACTGCCGGGTGAAGTCGGCCGGACCCCGGCGCCGCGGCTGGTCGTCGGTTGCCTCGGGGGTCGGCCCGGCAGGGGCGGCTAGCCGATCCTCGCGATCGGAAGTTTCCTCTGGCGAAAGATAGTCGGCGACCAGCGCCCGGGCCTTCGCGAAGATGCCCTGACTTTCTTTTGCGGACTCTTCCGCGGGCAGCGCCTCGGCCCCGGCGTGATCCTCGGAGGGCTCCGCCTGGGCCGTGGCGGTGGACTCTGCGGCCGCCGGCACTTCGGCTGCCGGCGCTTCGGTCGGGGCGGGGGACCGGGCAGGCTCGGCCGGGGCTGCGGTCTCCGGCCGCTCGGTCGTCGTTGTCTTGGTCTGAACCTGGACCTCGGGAGGCTCGATGGAGGCAGTGGCTGACGGCGTCTCGATCTGAACCGGGATCTCGATGGGCTCGGCCGGTGCCGCGGTCACCGGCTCCCGGACCGTCGGTTCCAGCGGGAGCTTGCCCCGGTAGGCAGGCGACTCGGCCGCATCGTCGTCGCCTGCGGCCACCTCGGCCCTCGCGGCGGCGGAGCGGCCGTCCGGAAGCGTCGACCAGAGGTCCAGGTTGCCGCTTCCCGAGGCCGCAATCTGCAGGTCGGCGCCCGCGGCCGGATTGGATGCCGGTCCGGCGCCGGCCACGAAGCCGCCGGCGGCGAGTGCGATGGTGGCCAAGGCGGTGGCGCTCGCAGTCCTGTAGCGCATGTGCCCTCGTTGCTCCCTTGTCATCGGGGATTTCGCTCCCCTGGTTTGTGGCCCTCGCAGTCCTTGCGATCCGGCCTCGGTTTCGTTTCTTGGGACGTGCGCCCGGGTGGGGCGGACCCGGACGCGGGTGGGTTCGCGTCGCGGATCCGCCGCCCTGGGCCTTGCGGCAGCCTTAGTTCACTTCGAACTCAACGCTGTAGACGTGGAAGTCCATCATGTTCTCGTTCATCCGCTGCTCCATCTCCTTAGTCGCCTCGACGAAGCGCATGAAGTAGATCGGCTCGGCGCGGCTCCGCATGCGGAAGGCAAGGCGGTACTTGCCCGGCTTCTTGATGAGATCGCCGGGTACGTCGTAGCTGGCGGTCTCTTCTCCGAGCGGCGGCAGGGAGTGGTTCTCCATGCGAACCAGCGGCGGATGGTTGAGGATGCTGGTCGGCACCTGCGGCGGGCGCAGATGGGGCAGCGGATCGACGTCGAAGTTCACCGGCAGGTACATCTCGCGGTCGGTGCCCTTGACGTTGGTGGTGATGAACTTGGTCTGGAAGTTGACCAGTTGCTGGTCGGTGGAGATGTTGCCGGCCGCGACCTCCAGGCTGTGCAGGTCGGCCATGTCACCGTTCTTGTCGACGTAGCCCGATTCCCAGATGTTCTTCCCGTCTGGGTCGAGCAGGGCGACGTTGACCCAGATCTGCGGCTGGGCGCCCAGGGAGCCTGACGGCAGGTTGTGACCGGAGTTCAGGTTCTTGATCTTGTAGGAGAACTCCAGGTTCTCGCCGACTTCGGGATCGCTGGCGAAGAAGGGCCCGTCGACGTGGCTGCCGTTCTCCATGACCTGGTGTCGCAGGGCGCGCCGCTCGGCCAGCTTTTCGAAGTTCTCCTCGATCACGATCCAGGCTTCCTCACGGTCGGCCGGATCTGCCCAGGCCTCCGGGAAGTCGACCTCGATCAGGCCGTCGGCGACCTGGTCCTCGAACTCGACCGAACCCCAGCCGGCCCGCCAGTCGAACTGCATCCATTCCCTGATGGTCCAGACCTGCGCATTCTTGTTGTGCGGGAAGATTCCGGGATGGGCGATCGAATAGCCGGGGCCGATGAAGCGGTGGTCGGCGTGCTTCCGGCCGGGGTTGATCTCGCGGCCACCGACAATGGCCGAAGGTGCTGTGGCGTAGCCGCTCGGCTTTCCGGGCTCCTTGCCCATGTGGCAGTCCTGGCAGGTGATGCCGGCCTCGCGGGCCGGGCTGTCGCGATACTGTTCCCAGACGATCTCGAGCTTGATGCCGAGGTTGACCGCGACCTGGTGGCAGCTGACGCAGAACTCGGACTTGCTGATCTGGTCGAACTTGACCATGCCGCCGTGGATCTCGTTGCCGCGCTCGCCTTCTTTGGTCGCGACGGTATAGGTCTCCTTGTTGTCGATGACCTCATCGATCACGCTCTTCTCGCCGCTGCCGTAAATCGGCTCGTAGATCTTGCCCGGCACGATGCGGCGCTCGCCGTTGACCTTGCCGTACTCCTGGTTCACCCGGTGGCAGGTGATGCAGGTCACGCCCTCGCGGGAGACCTGGGAGCGCTCCCACAGCGGCATGTCGCGCGGCTCGCCCAGCTGCGTGCCGACCTGGGCGTGACAGCGGACGCAGAAGCTGCCGACCGTGCCTTGCGTCAGGTCCTGAAACTTCTGCTCGAACTTGTGGAACATCGGCGAGATCGAGGCGTAGGCGTGCTGCGAGGACGACCACTCGTAATAGATCTGCTCGTGACACTCGCCGCACTCCGCGGCGGTCGGGTACAGGGTCTCGTCATAGAGGTCGGTGTGGGCCTCGTCGCCGTCCTGGTCCTCTGCCGCGGCCTCGGTCTTCTCCGTGGCCTGGGTGGCTTCTGCCCGGACCTCGTCGATGGCCGACGCACTTGCGAGCGCGAACACCAACGCCAAAGCGGCAAGGAAGTGCCAGGGCGCACGCAGCGTTTGCCCTGGCAGGCAAGTAATCGGACCCAGAGGTAATACCTTCATGGTTTCCTCCCAAGCTCGCGTCTGCCTGCGACGCGTTTTCAAAAGCAATTGTGGCGAACCGCCTCGAGCGCCGATTCGCGCTTGAATAGGAACGACTTAACCTCGCTTACCTCACGTGACATGGGTGCAACATTCAGTCGCAAATCCTGTGGTGCCCCTGTGTCAGACGGATCTCGGGGCCGTGGCGCAAGTCCAAGGTGGCTGCGCGCTCCAGTGGTTAAAAAGCGTCAAGAAACGGCCGTTCGTACACACACGGAACCCGGGCCGGCCCGCGTGCAGGCTGCGACAATTCTGTGTGTGTCTTGGGGTCGGTCGTGGGACGTCCTGACTCCGAGGATCGAAAAGCATAGTCCTTGCGCCGGTCTGGCGGAAAAATCGGCGCGACGGATTCGTTCGCGATGTTCAGCGCCTCGGGGCGCGGCAAGACCTGCCACAAAATGAACGAAGATCGTGGTCAAGAAGGCGATCGCGGAGGTCAGCCGAGACTGTCTTCCTTGGAATTACTTCAACGACAGAGGCGCAGCGAAAGATGACGCGTGCCCAGCTTTGCAGGATCCTGACTTGTGCGGCTTTCTTCGCCGTCGGCTTCGCGGTCTGCTTGGCGTGGAGCGGAGGCGGGCCGCTGATCCAGGCCGCCTACGGCCTGGTCCTGGCTCTGGCAATTCTCGGGGTCTACCTCTTCGTCGCGCAGATCTCGGACATCTGGCGCAACTTCCTCTTTCTCTTGACCTGGTTCGTCGGGGTGATGCTGGTCTTCGACCTGCTGGCCTCCGCGGACATCCTCAAGGCGCAGTTCCTCCAGGCCTGGTACGTGATCTATACCGTGGGGATCGCCCTTTTCTACGTCCTGGCCTTCGTGATCGCGACCGCCCTGCAGCTCCTCTGCTCCCAGAGGGACCCTCATGCCGACAACGCGGGCCAGGCGTGATGACCCTTGCGGCGCAATTGCCGGTCGAAAGAGGGGGAACTCGGCGCTTGCGACGTTCAGGGGCCGTCCGAATGCACCTGCCTTTTCTGGCGCAGACCGGGCGAGCGCCCTTGTGACGCCCCGATAGCCCCGGTATCCTAGGTTTCCTGGGCCCGAAGAGGGGGCGACCGCCGACCGGGCCCATGAGCATCAACTCCGGCAAACGAGGCAGCCATGTCCGGCCCCATGTTCAAGGGCTCGATCCCCGCGCTGATCACGCCCTTCGCCAACGGCGCGGTGGACGAGACGGCCTACCAGGACTTCGTCCAGTGGCAGATCGACGAAGGCAGCCACGCCGTCGTGCCCTGCGGCACCACGGGTGAATCTCCGACCCTGTCCCACGAGGAGGACAAACGCGTCGTCCAGCTTTGCGTCGAGGTCGCAAAGGGCAAGGTGCCGGTGATCGCGGGCACGGGCTCGAACTCGACCGCCGAGGCGATCGACCTGACCCGGCACGCCAAGGAGGCCGGGGCCGACGCGGTCCTGGTGGTCACGCCCTACTACAACAAGCCGAGCCAGGACGGCCTCTACGCCCACTACAAGGCGATCCACGACGCGGTCGAGATCCCGATCATCCTCTACAACGTGCCGGCGCGGACCTCGGTCCGGGCCGAGCCGGAGACGGTCGCGCGCCTGGCCAAGCTGCCGAACCTGGTCGGCATCAAGGACGCCACGGCGGACCTGGTCTATATGGCCGACCTGCGCCGGCTGATCGGCGACGACTTCACCTATCTCTCGGGCGAAGACCCGACCTCGGTGCCCTACCTCTCGCTCGGCGGCCACGGCTGCATCTCGGTGACCGCCAACGCGGCGCCCCGGCTCTGCGCCCAGCTGCAGGAGGCCTGGCAGGCCGGCGACCTCGCCACCGTGCGCGAGCTCGACGACCGCCTGATGCCGCTGCACCGGGCGCTGTTCTGCGAGACCAGCCCGGCGCCGATCAAGTACGCGGCCTCGCTGCTCGGCCACGGCGACGGCCGGGTGCGCCTGCCGCTGGTCCCGGCGAGCGAGAACGCCCAGGCCAAGGTCCGCGACGCCATGGTCCACGCCGGCTTGCTGAACTAGGGCGCAGCGGCGAACCGAAATCACGGGCGGCAACGCGCAGCAGGTCCCTTGGCGCATGCTGACCTTCGCGCTCGCCGTTTTTTTCCTGTTGATCACCCCGGGGCCCGGCGTCCTGACAACGGCAGGGGCCGGGGCCGCCTTCGGCCTCCGTGCAGGCCTGGCCTACATGTCTGGCGT
>JASJAL010000117.1 GCA_030067055.1 Kiloniellales bacterium
AAGGCGCCGCGCCTCGAGGCCGTGGCCCTTCAGGTCAACTCGCCGGGCGGCTCGCCGGTGCAGTCGGCCCTGATCGCCAAGCGAATCCGCGACCTCGCCGAGGAAAAGAAGATTCCGGTGGTGGCCTTCTGCGAGGACGCGGCGGCCTCCGGCGGCTACTGGCTGGCCTGCGCCGCCGACGAGATCTTCGCCGACGAAAGCTCGATCCTCGGCTCGATCGGCGTGATCTCCGCCGGCTTCGGCTTTCCGGAACTGCTGAAGCGCTTCGGGATCGAGCGCCGGGTCCACACCGCGGGCGAGCGCAAGGGCATGCTCGATCCCTTCCTGGACGAGGACCCCAAGGACGTCACCCGCCTCAAGGCGATCCAGAAGGACATGCACGCGACCTTCATCGAGACGGTCAAGGCGCGCCGCGGCGACCGCCTGAAGGGCAGCGACCGGGCGCTGTTCAGCGGCGAGTTCTGGACCGGCAAGAAGGCCCTGGACCTCGGCCTGATCGACGGCCTCGGCCATCTGCGCGCGGTGATGCGCGAGCGTTACGGCGAAAAGGTCCAGTTGAAACCGGTCGACGGCGCGCGGCCCTGGTGGCGCCGCCGCCTGGGCCTGACCCAGGGGCCGGGCTCGGGGCAAGGTGCCTGGGCGGCCGGCCTGCTCGCCGCCGCCGAGGAGCGCGCCTGGTGGTCCCGCTACGGGCTTTGATGCGGAGTTCGCCCCCGCGATGGGCTTTGGCTTGACCGCTGGCCCTGCAGGCTCCTAAGACTCCACAATGCTCTCGGTCCAGAAACTGCTGGTTCTCGTCGCCATCCTCGGCGCCGTCTGGTGGGGCTTCAAGTGGGTCTCCCGCCTCGACCGGATGCGCAAGGCCGAGGACAAATCCAAGGCCGGCAAGGTCGGTGGCGCTACGCCTCGGGTCGAGGAGATGGTCGAGTGCCCGGGCTGCAAGACCTACCAGGTTCCCAAGGCGGACAACAGCTGCAGCAACTGCGGCCGGCTGCTGTAGCGGGCTTCGGGGTCCGGCCTCTGCGCTTGATTCGGCCCGGGGCCAAAGATAAGGTTTCCGCCCTTTGTGCGCTGCAGCAATCGCGTCAGCCCCATGCCGAAGACTCGGAAAGACCAAGCCCTGGCCCAGGCCAGGAAGACCTGTTTCCAAGGCCTGATCCTGACCCTGCAGGAATACTGGGCGAATCAGGGCTGCGTGATCCTTCAGCCCTACGACATGGAGGTCGGGGCCGGCACCTTCCATCCGGCGACCACCCTGCGCGCCCTCGGGCCGGAGACTTGGCGCGCGGCCTACGTCCAGCCCTCGCGGCGGCCGACCGATGGCCGCTACGGCGAGAACCCCAACCGATTGCAGCACTACTACCAGTTCCAGGTGATCCTCAAGCCGGCGCCGGCCGATAGCCAGGCGCTCTACCTCGATTCGCTGCGCGCGCTCGGCATCGACCCCCTCGCCCACGACATCCGATTCGTCGAGGACGACTGGGAAAGCCCGACCCTGGGCGCCTGGGGGCTGGGCTGGGAGGTCTGGTGCGACGGCATGGAGGTCACCCAGTACACCTACTTCCAGCAGGTCGGCGGCATCGACTGCGATCCGGTCTCGGTCGAGCTAACCTACGGGCTGGAGCGCCTCGCCATGTACGTCCAGGGCGTCGAGAACGTCTACGACCTGGACTGGGACGGTGTGCCGGTAGACCAGGGCGGCAAAGTCTACGGCGATGTCTTCCTGCAGAGCGAACGGGAATTCTCGACCTACAACTTCGAGGTCGCCTCGACCGAGGTGCTCGTGCAGCACTTCGTCGATGCCGAGGCGGAGTGCGGCAAGCTGCTGGACCGCAACCGTCCGCTGCCGCTGCCCGCCTACGACCAGTGCATGAAGGCCAGCCACCTCTTTAATCTTCTGGACGCCCGCGGGGTGATCTCGGTCACCGAGCGCCAGTCCTACATCGGCCGCGTCCGCGCCCTGGCCAAGGGCTGCTGCGAAGCCTGGCTGGCCAGCCGGGAGGATGTAGTTGGCGATGCCTGAGCTGCTGCTGGAGATCCTGTCCGAGGAGATCCCGGCGCGCATGCAGGCGCGGGCCGCGGAGGACCTGCGGCGCCTGGCGAGCGAAGGGCTCAAGGACGCGGGGCTGGAATTCTCGAAGGCCGAGGTCTTCGTGACGCCGCGGCGCCTGACACTGGTGGTCGACGGCCTGCCCAAGCGACAGCCAGACGTCAGCGAGGAGAAGCGGGGACCGCGCGAGGGCGCGCCGGAGCAGGCGATCCAGGGCTTCCTAAAGGCTAACGGCTTGAGCTCCATCGATCAGGCAGAGCTGCGCGACACCGACAAGGGCAAGGTCTACTTCCTGGTCCGCGAGATCCCGGGGCGGGCGACCGCCGAGGTCCTGCCCGAGGTGATCGGCGCCGCGATCCGAGCTCTGCCCTGGCCCAAGTCGATGCGCTGGAGCGCCGGGGCCTTCCGCTGGGTGCGGCCGCTGAATGCGCTGCTCGCGGTTTTCGACGGCAAGCGCCTGACAGGCAGGGTTGAGTTGGGTACGGCCGAGTTCGAGTTCACCAACCGGACGGTCGGTCACCGCTTCCTGGCGCCCAAGGTCTTTGTGGTCAAGGACTTCAAGGACTACAAGGCGAAGCTTAAGGCGGCCAAGGTGATCCTCGACCCGGCCGAGCGCAAGGCGATCATCGAAAAGAAGGCGGGCCAGCTCGCCGCCAAGCAGGGCCTGACCGTGAAGTCGGATCCGGGCCTGCTGGACGAAGTCGCCGGGCTGATCGAGTGGCCGGTGCCGCTGCTCGGCCGCATCGACTCCGAGTTCATGGACCTGCCGCCCGAGGTGCTGACCACCTCGCTGCGCAGCCACCAGAAGTACTTCGTGACCCAGGACGAGACGGGCCGCCTGGCCGACCGCTTCGCCCTCGTTGCCAACATGACGACGGCCGACCGGGGCAAGGTCATCATCACCGGCAACGAGCGGGTCTTGCGGGCCCGGCTCTCGGACGCCCGCTTCTTCTGGGACCAGGACCGAAAGGCGAGCCTGGCCAGCCGCGCTCCGTCGCTGAAGCAGATTGTCTTTCACGCCAAGCTCGGCACCCTGGACGAGAAGGTCGACCGCATGCAGGCCCTGGCGGCCGGGATCGCCCGCCATGTGCCGGGCGCCGACCTCGACCGGGTCCGCTCGGCAGCGCGCCTCGCCAAGGCCGACCTGACGAGCGGCATGGTCGGCGAGTTCCCCGAGCTCCAGGGGATCATGGGCCGGTACTATGCGCGCCACGACGGCGAGCACGACGAGGTCGCCGAGGCCATCGCCGAACACTACGCACCTCAGGGTCCCAACGATGACTGTCCTTCGGCTCCGGTCTCGGTCTGCGTCGCCTTGGCCGACAAGATCGACTCCCTCGTCGGCTTCTTCGCGATCGACGAGAGGCCGACCGGCTCCAAGGATCCCTATGCCTTGCGCCGCGCCGCCCTAGGGGTGATCCGCCTGATCGTCGAAAACGGCCTGCGCTTGCCGATGTTCGAGATCCTCGAGTCCTCTGCACAGCTCTACAGGAGCTTGGGCGGCGAGGCCATGACCGCCCCGCTGATCGACTTCTTCGCTGAGCGCCTCAAGGTGGCCTTGCGCGATCGCGGTGTGCGCCACGACCTGATTTCGGCGGTCTTCGCGCTCGGCGGTGAGGACGACCTCGTGCGCCTTCTGGCCCGGGTCGAGGCCCTGGAAGGATTCCTCGGCAGCGACGATGGCGCCAACCTGTTGGTCGCCTACCGCCGCGCCGCGAACATCGTCCGCATCGAGCAGAAGAAGGACAAAACCACCTACAACGGTGGCGCCGAAGCCTCGGCTCTGGCACAGGACGAAGAGAAGAGCCTCTTCGCGGCGCTGAACCAGGCCTCGGAGACGGCCGGCGCGGCACTGTCCAGAGAAGACTTCACCGGTGCCATGGCCGCCCTTGCGGGACTGCGGCGCCCGGTGGACGCCTTCTTCGATCACGTCACGGTCAACAGCGACGACGCCGCGCTGCGCAAGAACCGGCTGCGGCTGCTGTCGGCCATCGGCGGCACCCTGGGACGGGTCGCCGACTTTTCGAAGATCGAGGGCTAGGGAATATCGGCAATGGACGGGACAACGGGCCTCGAAGAGGGCGATAGCGGGCAGGGGAGTGCGATGACCAAATGGGTCTACGGATTCGGCGGTGGTCAGGCGGAGGGCGGCGCCGAGATGAAGGCGCTGCTGGGCGGCAAGGGGGCCAACCTGGCCGAGATGTCGGCCCTGGGCCTGCCGGTGCCGCCCGGCTTCACCATCACCACCGAGGTCTGCACCTTCTTCAACGAGAAAGGCGGCTCCTATCCCGAGGGCTTGGACGCGGAGGTCGCCGCGGCGCTGGCCGCGGTCGAGACGGAAACCGGCGCCAGCTTCGGGGACCCGGAAAATCCGCTGCTGGTCTCGGTGCGCTCGGGCGCCCGGGCCTCGATGCCGGGCATGATGGACACGGTCCTGAACCTGGGTCTGAACGACAAGACGGTCGAGGGCCTGGCCAAGCAATCCGGCGATGCCCGCTTCGCCTACGATAGCTACCGCCGCTTCATCCAGATGTTCGGCGACGTGGTGATGGGCGTCGATCACCACGTCTTCGAGGAGATCCTCGAACTGCACAAGGAGGACCGCAGCGTCACCCTCGATACCGAGCTATCGGCGGAGGATTGGCAGGCGGTGATCAAGGATTACAAGGCCAAGATCATCGAGGAGGCCGGAGAATCCTTTCCTCAGGAGCCGATGAAGCAGGTCTGGGCGTCAATCTCGGCGGTGTTCCGTTCGTGGTCGAACGTCCGCGCGGCAACCTACCGCAGGCTCCACAACATTCCCGACGACTGGGGCACGGCGGTCAACGTCCAGGCCATGGTCTTCGGCAACATGGGCGAGGACTGCGCCACCGGCGTGGCCTTCACCCGCGATCCCTCGACCGGCGCCAACCTTTTCTACGGCGAATACCTGGTCAACGCCCAGGGCGAGGACGTGGTCGCCGGAATCCGTACGCCGCAGCATTTGACCCTGGCCGGCAAGCAGGCCAACCACTCCAAACTTCCGGCGATGGAAGAGGTGATGCCGGAGGTCTTCGGACAGCTCGACGAGGTCCGCCAGAAGCTGGAGCAGCACTACCGCGACATGCAGGACATCGAGTTCACGGTCCAGCGCGGAACCCTCTACATGCTGCAGACCCGCAACGGGAAGCGCACAGCAAGTGCGGCGCTGAAGATCGCCTGTGACATGGTCGCCGAGGGGCTGATCACCGAGGCCGAGGCGGTGGCGCGGATCGATCCCGCCTCGCTGGATCAGCTGCTGCATCCGACCTTGGACCCGACGGCCCAGCGCCGGACCATCGCTCGTGGCCTGCCGGCCTCGCCCGGCGCCGCCTCCGGGCGAATCGTGTTCAGCGCCGACGCCGCGGAGCAGCAGGCCGGTTCCGGCGAGACAGTCATCCTTTGCCGGGTCGAGACCTCACCCGAGGACATCCACGGTATGCATGCCGCCAAGGGCATCCTGACCACGCGCGGGGGCATGACAAGTCACGCCGCGGTCGTTGCGCGCGGCATGGGCCGGCCCTGCGTCGCCGGTGCCGGCGAGCTGCGGATCGACTACAAGACCGGCACCATGCGGGTCCGAGACGTGGTGCTGAACGAGGGCGACCTGGTGACCCTGGACGGCGCCACCGGCGAGGTCATGGCGGGCGAAGTCCCGACCATCGAGCCGGAGCTTTCCGGCGACTTCGCCAAGATCATGGGGTGGGCCGACGAGGTCCGACGGCTCGGCGTGCGAGCCAACGCCGACACCCCGGAGGACTGCCGCATCGCCTTGCAGTTCGGTGCCGAGGGCGTCGGGCTGTGCCGGACCGAGCACATGTTCTTTGACGCCAACCGCATCCTCGCGGTCCGCGAGATGATCCTGGCCGAGAGCCCTCAGGGCCGGCGTAAGGCGCTCGACCGGATCCTGCCGATGCAGCGCCAGGACTTCGCCGAGATCTTCGAGATCATGCAGGGTCAGCCGGTCACCATTCGCCTGCTGGACCCGCCGCTGCACGAGTTCCTGCCCCATGAGGAGGCAGAGATGGCCGAGGTCGCGGCCGCGGCTGGGGCCTCGGTCGACCACATGCGCCAGCGGGTGATCAAGCTCTCCGAGGTCAACCCCATGCTAGGCCACCGGGGCTGCCGCCTGGGCATCACCTATCCCGAGATCTACGAGATGCAGGCCCGTGCCATCTTCGAGGCGGCGGCCCACGCGATGAAGGAGTGCGCGGCCGCGGTCGAGCCGGAGATCATGGTGCCCTTGATCGCCATCGAGAAGGAGCTCGACCTGCTCAAGGCCCTGATCGACCGGACCGCCGAAGAGGTCATGAAGGCCGAAGGCGTCACCATTCCCTATATCGTCGGGACCATGATCGAATTGCCACGCGCCGCCCTGACTGCAGATCGGATCGCCCGGGCGGCGGAATTCTTCAGCTTCGGCACCAACGACTTGACCCAAACCGCCTACGGCCTGTCGCGCGACGACGCCGGCAATTTCCTGCCGGCCTACGAGGAGCGCGGCATCATCGAGACCGACCCCTTCATCTCGATCGACCGCGACGGGGTCGGGGAATTGGTCCGGATCGGCGTCGAGCGCGGCCGCGCGACCCGGCCGGAGATCAAGCTCGGCATATGCGGCGAGCACGGTGGCGACCCGGCCTCTGTGACATTCTGCCACAAGGTCGGTCTGGACTACGTCTCCTGCTCGCCCTATCGGGTGCCCATCGCCCGCCTCGCCGCGGCCCAGGCCGCGTTGGCGGAGCAGGATTCGACGCTAACAACGGGCGCCGCCGGCACTGCCTAGATCGCATGCCCTGTGGCCGGATCGCAGCTCTCAAGGCTTGCTCGGCCCTCGGCAGCTATTCGTGGTAGTCGATCTCGCAGGCGGTCAGGCCGTGGTCACTGGCCCGGGTGATGCGCTGGTGCAGGTCCTGGGCGTCCTCGTCGATCGAGACGAGATGGGGCGAGAGCTCGATCCCGCTTTTGAGCTTTTTGGCGTTGGCCAGAAGGGCTGCGAGGAAGGTCCGGTAATCCGACAACGAGAGCGTCTCCTGCAGTTGCAGTAGGTAGCAGTCGCACTTCTCGGCCCCGGTATCGAGCGCGCAGAGGGCCCGGAAGTCCTCCTCGTCCTGCGTGCCGCCCGCCGCGGCGCCCGGCAGCAGGCTCGCAGCCAGGGCAGCTGCAAGGACCCATCTCAAACCAGAGACCATCCTGTTCTCATCTCCTGTCTCTCGAAGCCTCCGCTGACACCGGTCAGGGCTTTCAGGTCTTGAGGATTGACGACGGCGCTGAGCCGCGGGGCGGACAAGCCCGTGCGGGCGTTGGAATCGGACAATCGGAGTGCTTTCCTTTTGCGGCGTTTTTTGGGCAAACCGGTCACCGCTACTTGATGATCCCGCAGGCCTTGGTCGCCGGAGCGACGGCACCGGCGATGCGGGAACTCATTGCGGCCACCGCCTCTTCGCTTTCCGCCTGCGCGCGCATGACCTCGAGGGTGGTCTCAGGATTCCGGGCGCTGGCCACGGAGACGACCAGAAAGGCTTCATAGTCCTTGGGCGAGAGGTTGATCTTCAGTTCGCGAAGCAGGCATGTGCATTGCTCGGCCGGAGCGTTCTCCGTGCAAATCGCCTGGTAGCTGGCTTCGTCTTTGGCCCGGACGGCGGCGCTGCCCAGCAGGGTGAACGCGAGCGCGGCACTCGCCATGGCACAGGGGAAACTCTTGGTCATGGAGTAAACCCTCGTCGTATCTGGAGGAAATTCACGATGGCAGTGCCAAGAACGGCAGCGCACCGCCCGAACCGCCGCGGGCAGAATCCGGCCGCACTCGGGTAGCGGAAATCTAGCGGGAGACAGAGATCGCGACTGGAGGATAATTGCGGTCTAATCTGTGACCGTTGCGTGGGATGACCACCGGCCTAAGCCTCTCCCCTAGAGTAACGAGATCGCATAGACTCCGAAACCGGTGACGGTGAGGGCGCCGAAGACCAGGCGAACGACGTTGAGGGCCCTTGCGCGGGCCAGTGCCTCGGCCGCGACCTGATTCGGGTTGCGCCGGGCCCGCTCCGCCAGCTGCTCGCGGTAGACCTTGTTCATGCGGGTGAGGTCCCCGGCGACCGCGTCCTCGTTCAGGTCTACCTTCACAGCCACCAGGAGTCCGATGACTCCCAGCAAGCCGACGCCCAGCCAGCCCAGGATCGAAAAGGCGAGCAGGGTCGGGATCATGGTCAGAGCGGTGATCAGGGCCGCGTTGAAGGCCGGGCCCTGGGCGACCAGCCATTTCCACATCGGCGGCTCCCCGGTCCTCGGGAAGCGCCAGTCTAGCATGCTGCCGGGCCGTAAGGGCCACCAAGGTTGGGTTCAGGCCGGCTTCTCGAAGAGCCCCATGACCAGACCCAGGCGGCCTTCCTCCAGCCCGCGGCCGACGTTGGCGATCATCTGCGGGAATTCCGGGCCCATCAGGAGGTGCGGTCCCAGGGCCGGCTGGGCCTCGGCGCCGGTTATCCGCGCCTGGCGC
>JASJAL010000004.1 GCA_030067055.1 Kiloniellales bacterium
GCCGTCGGTGCCAGGACAAGCCATTTCTTGATCGCATCACTGATCTGAAGCATCACAACTCACATCGCGAAGATGTCCGGAGCCGGCCGCTGGACGGCGTGCCGAATCATCCGCTTTTCAGGAAACTCGATCCCGGTTTCTACTCAATCGGCCCCCGCCATGCAACGGGGTCGGGCCGCCCACCACCGGACCGCGCCGCTTCTGCGCCGGCGGCTTGCTCGCGGCCGCAGCGCTCCCTAGGCTCCGCCGAAACCACGCGGGGAACCCGATGCTGAAGGCGGTAAGCTTCGATTTCTGGGACACCCTGGTCCGAAACGACTCCGATGAGCCCAAGCGCGCAGCCCAGAGCCTGCGAACCAAGCCGGCGGAGCGTCGGCACTTGGTCTGGCAGGCGCTCAACGACCTGGCGCCGATCAACCCAGAGGCAGTGGCGGCGGCCTACGACAGCGCCGATGCCGCCTTCGAAAGGGCCCAGCAGGAAGACTACGTGACCTGGACCATCGGCCAGCGGTTGCGCCGGATCCTGGGTTCCCTCGGCCGCGAATTGCCCGCCGAGGCCTTCGCCGAAATCGTCAAGGCGCACGAGGAGATGGAGATCGCAGTCCCGCCCGATGCCGTGGAAGGCGTCGCCGAGGCGCTAGGCGGCCTAGCCTTGCGCTACCGGCTCTGCGTGATCTCCGATACTTCGGTCTCGCCGGCCGGAACCCTGCGACGTCTGCTAGCTTCGCAGGGCCTGGCGGACTTCTTTGCTGGCTTCGCCTTCTCCGACGTGATCGGACATGCCATGCCGCATCGCGCGATCTTCGAGTCCGCGGCCGACCAGCTGGGCGTCGAGCCCCACGAGTTGCTCCACATCGGCGACCGCGAGGACAAGGACATCAAAGGCGCGAAGGCGCTGGGGATGAAAGCCATTCTCTTCGTCGGCGCCAGGGACCGTGGTCGGGACGGCACGGCCGCCGACGCGGTCTGCGAGCGCGCCGCCGAGCTGCCCGAGATCATCGATCGATTGGCAAGCGCGGCCAGCGCTCGAGCTCCCGCTCCGGCCAGTCAGGCCGCAACGCCCGATCAGGCCCGGGCGGCGGCGCAGGGCGCGGTCCCGGCCGCGGCAGGGCCGGAGCCGAGCGCACTGCAGTCGACGGCAAAACGGAGACCGGCCGAGAAAGCTCCGCGCGCCTGGCAGCGCATGCTCTCGGGCCGGCGGTTGGACCTGCTCGACCCCTCGCCGCTCGACGTCGAGATCGAGGACATCGCCCACGGCCTGTCGCGGGTCGCGCGCTGGAACGGCCAGACGGCCGGCGACTGGGCTTTCTCGGTGGCCCAGCACAGCTTGGTGGTCGAGGAGATCTTCCGACGCCTGAGACCGGGTGCCGAGCGCCCGGCCTGCCGGGCGGCCCTGCTGCACGACGCGCCCGAATACGTGGTCGGCGACCTGATCACGCCGTTCAAGGCCTCGGTAGGCGGCGGTTACAAGGCGCTGGAGCAACGCCTGCTGACCGCCGTGCACCTGCGCTTCGGCCTGCCGGCCACGCTGCCAAAGGCGCTGAATGCCGATATCAAGCGCGCCGACCGGGCCGCAGCCTACCTGGAAGCGACGCAGCTGGCCGGCTTCGGCGAGGCCGAGGCCAAACGGATCTTCGGCCGGCCGCGCGGCTACGAGGACCTCGGGCTCGACCGGGTCCGACTCGAGCCTTGGCCACCTTCCGAGGCCAAGTCCCGCTTTCTGGCGCGCTTCGCCAAGCTCGACGCACCGGAGACCAGGACGAAAGCGGACTGAACCGCTGCCGAAAGCGTTATCCGGTCAGATGGACTCGCTTTGCGCTCCAGCTGGCCGGATGTAGCGCCCTAGCTTTTCGGTGTTAGCGCACGACTCCCGGCCAGACGCGAACGCGTCTGATCGGGAAGTGCGCTAGGCGCTGGACCGCCCCGGACGTGGCGGCTATCAGTCACGGCCATGAACACCGCCTTGCTGATCATCTCGGTTCTGCCGCTGCTTGCATGGATCTACCTGCTGCTCTTTCACGGCGGGTTCTGGCGCGGCCGCGAGCGCCTGGACGGCATACCCGGCGACCTCGGCGACTGGCCTGCGGTGGTCGCCATCGTGCCGGCCCGCAACGAGGCCGACGTCGTCGGCCAGGCCATGACCTCGCTGCTCCGCCAGGACTATCCCGGGAGCCTGACGGTGATCCTGGTCGACGATCACAGCGACGACGGCACGGCCGAGGCCGCGACCGCGGCGTCGCGCCGGACGGCGCGGCCCGAGCGCTTGCAGATCCGCGACGCCCGCGACCTCCCGCCCGGTTGGCTGGGCAAGCCCTGGGCGCTGTCGGAAGGCCTGCGTCAGGCCGATGCCGAGACACCCGAGGCGCCCTACGTCTGGCTGACAGACGCCGACATCGCGCACGACCCCCAGAACCTGCGCCGCCTGGTCGCCAAGGCCGAGGCGGAGGATCTCGATTTGGTCTCGCAGATGGTGCTTCTGCGCAGCGAAGGCTTCTGGGCCCGGTTGCTGATCCCGGCTTTCGTGTTCTTCTTCCAGAAGCTCTATCCCTTCGCCTGGATCAACGATCACCGGCGCGACGTCGCGGGCGCCGCCGGCGGCTGCGTCCTGCTGCGGCGCCAGGCCCTGGCTGCGGCCGGCGGTTTCGAGGTGATCAGGGACGCCCTGATCGACGACTGCACCCTGGCCCGCGCCATTGCCGACCGGGGCCGCTCCGGCGGCGGCCGGCTGTTCCTCGCCCTGACCGATGCTGCAGAGAGCTTGCGCCCATACGAAGGGCTGGGCGGGGTCTGGCGCATGGTCGCGCGCTCGGCCTATACCCAGCTCCGGCATTCGCCCCTGCTGCTGTGCGGTACCCTGCTCGGGATGGCCCTGGTCTATCTCGCGGCTCCGGCCGTCGCCGTCACCTACCCCTGGCACGGTGCCGTCGTTCCGGCCGCGCTGGGCTTGCTGGTCTGGGCGACGATGGCCGGCGCTTTCCTGCCGACCCTCCGGCTCTATCGCCAGCCGCCGGCCTTCGCCGTGCTCCTGCCGCTTGCCGGCCTGCTCTATGCCGCGATGACACTGGAGTCCGCAGTGGCCCATTGGCGCGGTCGCGGCGGTGCCTGGAAGGGCCGGGTCGCGGGCGGCACAGCGCTGGAACGCGGCGGCCACGCCGGTTAAGCTGCGCGCCATGACCGAATCCCCAGGCCAAGTCGAGACGCCCTCGGGCAAGGGCGCCGGCGACGAGAATTTCCCGGTCGGATCTTTTCTGCTGCCCCGGCGGCTGCGGCCGCACGTCGCAGTCTTCTACGCCTATGCCCGCGCCATCGACGACATCGCCGACAACCCGGAGCTCGCGCCGGAGGACAAGGTCGCGCGCCTGGACCGCATGGCCGCGGCGATCGAAGGGCGGGAAGCGGGCGTCCCCGCTCTGATGACGGCGGAGCGGATGCGGCAGAGCCTGCTCGAGACCGACATCACCACCAAGCACTGCCTGGACCTGATCTCCGCCTTCCAGCAGGACGCGGTGAAGCTGCGTTATGACGACTGGGCCGATCTCCTGGACTACTGCGACCGTTCGGCCAATCCGGTCGGGCGCTACCTGCTCGATCTGCACGGTGAAAGCCCGGACGGCTATCCGGCCTCCGACGCGCTCTGCAGCGCCCTGCAGGTGCTCAACCACCTGCAGGACTGCCAGGACGACTACCTGAGCCTCGACCGCGTCTACCTGCCGGGGGACTGGATGGCCGAGGCCGGGATCACCGTCGAGGCGCTGCGCGGCGAAACGGCGAGCCCGGGTCTGCGCCGGGTCATCGACCGCTGCCTGGACGGCACCGAAATCCTGGTCCGTCAGGCCGGCGCGCTACCCGCCCACCTCAACAGCCTTCACCTCGGCATGGAGTCGGCGGTCATCGTCCATATCGCCGAGGAGTTGACCGACCTGCTCCGGCGCCGCGATCCGGTGGCCGAGCGGGTCGAGCTGAGCAAGCCGGCCTTCCTGTGGTGCGGTCTGCGCGGCGTTGTCGGCGAAATCCTCGGCCGACTGCGGCCCAGCGCAAAACGCTTGCAGCCGGCAGGCGAGCGCGGGTAGTTCAGAGTTCGCCGCTCCCGGGGGTCCGAAGGCATGTCCGAGGCCGATACCTTGACCAGCGCCGATCTGGAGGCTGCGCGCGCCCACGCGCGCCAGGTCGTCGAGGAGTCGGCGACCTCCTTCCTCTGGGGCATGCGCATCCTGCCCGAGGAACGGCGCCGGGGCATGTTCGCGATCTACGCCTTCTGCCGCGAGGTCGACGACATCGCCGACGAAGAGGGCCCCGATGACGAGAAGCACGCGCGCCTCGCGGCCTGGCGCGAAGAAATCGAGCGGCTCTACGCCGGACACCCCACTTACCCGACCGCCCTCGCGCTGCTGGAGCCGGTGCGCAGCTTCGCCCTGCCCCGCCAGGAGTTCATCGCCCTGATCGAGGGCATGGAGATGGATGTCGGGGAGGGCCTGAACGGGCCGAGCCTGAAGGATTTGCAATGCTACTGCCGGCGGGTCGCAGGCGCGGTCGGCATGCTGTCGATCAAGGTCTTCGGCGCCTTGGAGCGCGAGGCCGAGGAGCTGGCCGTCGCCCTGGGCGAGGCCCTGCAGCTGACCAACATCCTGCGCGACATCGCCGAGGACGCCGAGCGCGGCCGGCTCTACCTGCCGCGCGAGCTGCTCGATAAGCACGGGATCGCCTCGCGAGACCCCGCCGAAGTCCTGCGCCATCCGGCGCTGCCGGCGGTGGCGGCCGAGCTTGCCCGGACCGCACGGGAGCGTTTCGATCGCTCCCGCGCCCTGATCGCCCACTGCGACCGGCAGCACCTCAAGCCGGCGATCCTGATGATGGAGGTCTACGACCGGATCCTTCAGCGACTGGAGGCACGTGGCTGGGACAAGCCGGAGGTGCCGGTCAAGGTACCGAAGCTGGAGAAGCTCTGGATCGCCTTCAGGCATGGGATGCTCTAGCCCGTGACCGCCGCCGCCACAGCAATCGCCCCCGAAGCGCAGGCCCCCGTGGCAGAGGCCGAAGGCCGCTGTCACATCGTCGGCGCCGGACTGGCCGGACTGGCCTGCGCCGTCGCCCTGGCCGAGCAGGGCCGGCCGATCAGCCTCTACGACGCGGCCGGACAGGCGGGCGGGCGCTGCCGCTCGCTCTTCGACCAGAACCTCGAGCGACCGATCGACAACGGCAACCACCTTCTGCTGTCGGCCAACCAGGCGGCGCTGGGCTTTCTCGACACCATCGGCGCCGGCGACAGCCTGGTCGGGCCACCGGACGCCGCCTTTCCCTTCCTCGATCTGCGCAGCGGCGAACGCTGGACCCTGCGGCCCAACAACGGGCCGCTGCCCTGGTGGATCCTCTTCGCCCGCCGCCGGGTGCCGGGCAGCCACCTCGGCGACTATCTGAAGGGACTGTCGATCCTTCTTGCATCGGACCGCGACACCGTGACCGACCGGATTGCCGCCGAGGGACCGCTGTGGGAGCGCTTCTGGGAGCCGCTGACCGTGGCGGCCCTGAACACCGCCCCCGAGGAGGCTTCAGCGCGGCTCTTGCGGGCGGTGGTGATGGAAACCTTCGTCCGCGGCGCAGCGGCTTGCCGCCCGCTGATCGCAAAGCAGGGTCTTTCGGACAGCTTCGTCGAGCCGGCCCTGGCCTATCTCCGGGATCACGGGGCCGAGATCAACTTCAACTGGCGACTCCGCGCCCTCGAGGACGACGGCAAGCAGGTGACGGCCCTCGACTTCGGGGTCGAGCGGCGGCGACTCGGTCCGACGGATTCGGTCGTGATCGCCTTGCCCGCACCCGGAGCCAAATCGATCCTCCCGGAACTGGACGCGCCCCTCGACACCCGGCCGATCGTCAACGGCCACATCCGGCTGCCGCGGCCGGTCGGGCTGCCCGAGGGCGGGCCTGTGCTCGGCCTGATCGGCGGCACGGCCCAGTGGCTCTTCCTGCGCGGCGACGTGGTGAGCCTGACGGTCAGCGCTGCCGAGGAGTTGGCCGGGCTGCCCAACGAGACCGTTGCCGCGCGCCTTTGGCAGGACACCGCGAAGGCCCTGGAGCTGGATCCCGACGAGGTGCCGCCGATCCGGATCATCAAGGAAAAGCGCGCGACCTTCGCCCAGACGCCCGAGGCGGCGGCGCATCGCCCGGGCCCGGAAACCCGCTGGCGCAATGCGTTTCTCGCCGGGGACTGGACCGATACCGGCTTCCCGGCAACCATCGAGGGCGCCATCCGCTCGGGGCAAGCCGCAGCAAAAAAACTTGCAAACCCTTAAGAATCTTGCCAATTCACGCTATTGCAACAAAACGCAGCCTGCTCTACCTTCTCGCGCGGCGGGCAGTTACCAGAAACTAAGTGGGGAAGTCGACACACAATGGATTCCCACGCCCGAGTCATCGAACCGGAATCCCCAAACCTCGAATCAGTCATCGAAGACGCCAAGGAAGAGCTGTTGAAGCGGCAACGCGACGACGGCCATTGGATCTTCGAGTTCGAGGCGGACGCGACGATACCGGCCGAATACCTGCTGCTGCAGCATTTCCTCGGCAACGTCGAGGAAGAGCTGCAGGCGAAGATCGCCGTCTATCTGCGTCGGATCCAGGCTGATCACGGCGGCTGGCCGCTGTTCTTCGACGGCGACCTCGACATCTCGGCGACGGTCAAGGCCTACTACGCGCTGAAGCTGGCCGGCGACGACCCGGACGCGCCGCACATGGCGCGGGCGCGCGAGGCGCTGCTGGCCCGCGGCGGTGCGGCCAAGGCCAACGTCTTCACCCGCATCACTCTGGCGCTCTTCGGTCAGGTGCCCTGGCGGGCGGTTCCGGTGATGCCGGTCGAGATCATGCTGCTGCCGCAGTGGTTCCCCTTCCATCTCTCGAAGGTGTCCTACTGGTCGCGGACGGTGATCGCGCCCCTGCTGGTGCTTATGGCGCTGAAGCCCAAGGCCAAGAATCCAAAGGCCGTCGACATCCGCGAGCTCTTCCTTCGGGATCCGGAGGACGAGGACTACAAGATGAACGCCACCGGCAAGGCGCTGGGCTCGGTCTTCGTCGGGATCGACAAGGTGCTGCGTGTGGTCGAGCCCCTGTTCCCGAAGAAGAGCCGCGCGATTGCCATCGACAAGGCCGTCGACTTCATCAAGCCTCGGCTCAACGGCGAGGACGGCCTGGGCGGCATCTTTCCGGCCATGGCCAACGCGGTCATGGCCTTCGAGGCCCTGGGCTATCCCCGCGACGACACCGACTTCGCGACCGCCCGCGACGCCATCGAGAAGATGCTGGTGGTGCGCGAGGACGAGGCCTATTGCCAGCCCTGCCTCTCGCCTATCTGGGACACCTGCTTGGCCGCCCACGCCCTGCTCGAGGCCGGCGAGGATCCCGACAGCGGCGCCATGCGCAAGGCCTATCAGTGGCTGCTCGAGCGCGAGATCACCGAGGTCAAGGGCGACTGGGCCTGGCAGCGCCCCGATCTGGCCCCGAGCGGATGGGCCTTCGAGTATCGCAATGACTACTATCCGGACGTCGACGACACCGCGGTCGTGGTTGCGGCCCTGGACCGGGCCAAGACCCCGAGGCATCACGCCGCCGTCGAGCGAGCCGCGGTCTGGATCGAAGGCATGCAGAGCCGTAACGGCGGCTGGGGCTCCTTCGACGCCGACAACACCTGCCACTATCTGAACTACATCCCCTTCGCAGATCACGGTGCCTTGCTCGACCCGCCGACGGTCGACGTCACCGCGCGCTGCCTCTCGATGCTCTGCCAGCTCGGCTACGACCGGAATCATCCGGTGATCGCCCGCGGCCTGGAGTATCTGCGCAGCGAGCAGGAGGAAGACGGCTCCTGGTACGGCCGCTGGGGCATCAATTACGTCTATGGCACCTGGTCGGCGCTCTGCGCCTTCAATATCGCCGGCGAGGACATGCAGGCACCGCACATCCGCAAGGCGGTCGCCTACCTCGAGTCGGTCCAGCGCGACGACGGCGGCTGGGGCGAGGACTGCGCCACCTACTGGCTGGAGCGGCGTGACGAGGTCAAGGCCAGCACCGCGTCGCAGACCTCCTGGGCGCTGCTCGCCCTGATGGCCGCCGGCGAGGTCGACAGCCCGGCCGTCGAGCGCGGCATCGACTACCTGCTGCACCTGCCCCGCGAGGGCGCGAAGTGGCAGGAGGACCACTACACGGGAACCGGATTCCCGCGGGTCTTCTACATCCGCTACGACGGCTACAGCGCGTACTTCCCGCTCTGGGCCCTGGCCCGCTACCGCAACCTCCGCCAGGCCAACGAGCAAAGCGTCAGGTACGGCATGTGACCCGGCAGGATTGACGCAATCACGGGCTTCGTATTCCCACCCCCAGAGATCGCGAAGCCACTGGTAGGAAAGAGAAAAGCGCGACAGCGAGCGAAAGCCTCGAACCTCTGGCAGTGTTCGAGGCTGGATATCCATCAAGCCTAGAGGACCGCGCCGTAAGCCTCCGTGAAGGCCTCCTGGGCGTAGTCGTTGCTGGCATAGGCAAAGCCCTTGTCGCCCCATCCGGTTCCCCAGCTGTTACGAACGATGAAGTGATCGGGCGTGTACCCCACGAGGCAAACGGCATGCCCGCCGCGGACCGTGTCAGGCCTGTAGACGTCCATATGACCGCGGTTCTGCGTCGCCCGGTCCCAGGTCCTGTCGACTCCGAGCCGCGTGAGAATCGGCCCTTGGTTTGCGATCCAAGAACGCCAGTTTGCGAGGTTTCGGCCGAGGTTGTGGTAGCTCGAGATGCGAAGGCGGGCAGCGAGTGTATAGAAGGCCGGCGCGCTCATGCTGGTAAGCGTGCCTTTCATGGGCAGGACCTTTTCGAGGACGCAGCCATAGGACCGGGCCACTCTCAGCGCCAGCTTGGTCTGGGTTCCTGCCGCCTCGATGAAGGTCGTCGGGTACCCGGTCAGTTCGTCTGTCTCCTTGTTTGCCATCCAGATGAACCGCGGCGAGGGCTGCTCGTTTTGGGCGATTTTTCCGGCGGTTACGAAATGCCATCGAAGGACCCCGTCAGCCGTGCTGAAGCCGACACAAGCTCCCGTCGTTCCTTGGTTTCGAATGGTCCACCACTTCGCGCGCAGATCTTTCTTCGGCGGCGGGGCCGAGGCCGCTACGGCACCTGCCGCAACGGCATCTTCGTAGCCCCAGTCTGATTCCATCCCTGCGGACGGATCGCAGTTCAGTACGAACTTCTTCACGCTTGGTCCTCGTTTGGCCATGGCTTCATCCTTCGCGTTCGGTAACGATTCGGCGGAGCAACCTCCATCGCTTGCTCCCAGACATCACTGGAGCTCCAGCAAATTCAAAGGGAGCCTAGTCCGATTAGGCCAGCGCCTCGACCCAAGCGCGTGTGGGAAGGGCCACAGACCGAGCCCCCGGATCCGTAGATCAGGCCGGAGACAGGAACGTCATTGGTGATTTGTCTTGCGACTTTGCGCTAGGCCGCCCTGGTCGGAATGCCGGCATGCGTTGCCAGACTCGCTTTCCTCGGGTATCTCGAACACAAGGTTTCGGTCCTGCGCTTCTTAAGGCCTTGGAGGGTTGCCCGGCAACGTCGCGGCGCCGCGCCGCCCGAAGGGGACAGGGTCAACTGGAACAATGAGCCATTCCGAGCTATCCCCGGAGCCTACGCAGGTGCAGCACGTCAGGCGGCTCGGCGTGGTGGTCGGCCTCGCCGCCGAGGCCGAGATCGCCGGTCAAATCCAGGCATTGGATGGTTCTTTGACCAACCTGATCGCGGTCTCGGGCGCCGACAGCGCCCGCGCGCGGACGCTGGCGGAAGGCCAGATCGCCGAGGGCGTCGGGGCCCTGCTTTCCTTCGGCATCGCTGGCGGGCTCGCTCCGCAGGCGCGCTCCGATAGGTTGGTCTTGCCGGAGGCCGTTCTGCTGCCAGCCGGTGGCCGAATCGCGTGCGATCCGGCCTGGCGCGCAGCACTGGCAGCCTGCCTTGAAGCCAAGGGCCTAGGGGTCGAGGCTGCGCCGCTGCAGGGCAGCGACAGGGCCCTCACCTCGCCGCAGGACAAGGCCGAACTACACCGCGCGCAGGGCGCATTTGCAGTGGACATGGAGAGTCACGCGGTCGCGGCTGCCGCAAAAGCGGCCGGCCTGCCCTTCCTGGTCATGAGAGCGGTCGCCGATCCGGCCGAACGAGCGCTGCCGGCCTGGGCGACGGCGGCCACCGGCTCGGACGGTCGAGTCAAGCTGGGGACCGCGATTATGGCGCTTTGCCGCCGGCCCTGGGAGATCCCTGCGGCGATGCGCCTCGGTGCCGAGACCCGGTCCGCGCTGAACGTGCTAGGCCGCGCTGTCCGCCTTTGCCCGCGCCTCGGCCTGCCGCTCTGAGGACTCCGCCGCGGGGGCGTGGATCTCCTCGACCGCCTCGCGGACCAGCGAATCGAAGACGAATTCCGCCGGCCGCTGCTTATCGAGCGGGATCTCCGGCGCCATCGGGCTCTTGGTATCGATGCCCTTGCGGGACAGCTTCCAGGCCTTGAGCGGGTTGTTGAGGGTATCGGTCACGGCCGTGGCCTCGTAACCGCAGTGCACCATGCAGTTGGCGCACTTCTCGTAGTTGCCGGTGCCGTAGCCGTCCCAGTCGGTCGACTCCATCAGCTCGGTGAAGGAGGAGGCATAGCCCTCGTTCAGCAGGTAGCAGGGCCGCTGCCAGCCGAAGATGTTGCGGGTCGGATTGCCCCAGGGCGTGCACTCGTAGGTCTGGTTGCCGGCCAGGAAGTCCAGGAACAGGGACGACTGGCTGAAGTCCCAGTTCTTGCCCTCGCCGCGCCGGAAAACGTCGCGGAACAGGTTCTTGGTCCGCTCCCGGGTCAGGAAATGCTCCTGGTCGGGCGCCCGCTCGTAGGCGTAGCCCGGCGACACCGTGATCCCGTCGACCTTCAGCTCGTCGGTGACGAAATCGAAGAACTCGGCGACCTTGTCCGGCTCCGCGTTGTTGAACAGCGTGGAGTTGACGTTGACCCGGAAGCCCTTGGCCTTGACCGCCTTGATCGCCTTGATCGCCCGCTTGAAGACGCCCTTCTGGTCGACCGCGTGGTCGTGCTCCTCCTCCAGGCCGTCCAGATGGATTGAGAAGGTCAGGTAGGGGCTGGGCTCGAAGAGGTGGAGCTTCTTCTCCAGCAGCAGCGCGTTGGTGCAGAGGTAGACGAAGCGCTTGCGCTTGATCAGCTCCGAGACGATCTCGCCGATCTCCTTGTGCAGCAAGGGCTCGCCGCCCGGGATCGAGACCATGGGCGCGCCGCACTCCTCGGCCGCCTGGATACAGTCTTCCACCGACAGGCGCTTGTTGAGGATGGCGTCCGGATAGTCGATCTTGCCGCAGCCGGGACAGGCCAGGTTGCATCGGAACAGCGGCTCCAGCATCAGAACCAGCGGATAGCGCTTCTGCCCGGTCAAACGCTGCTTGAGAATGTACGCGCCGACGCGAACCTGCTGTCTCAGGGGAATAGGCAAGGTCTGGACCCTCTCATCCGTATACTGCGAGCGCACATTCCCGATCCTGGCCCGAGCCGGCCGGCGCAGAGTTGCGAATCAGACGCATTTGGCGCTGCTAGGTGGTAAAAATGCCTCTTCCGGACCCGGGCTTCAAGGCCAAGCAGGTGCCAATCTGCGACTGAAGCAAAAGATCCTGCGGGGCGTGATCCCTCGGCCACAGCTGACACCCTCGCCGGTCCAAAAGGCCCGGCATCGGCCCTACTGCAGGTATCCGCCACGTTTGAACCATTCGACGGAGTCGGCCAGCGCCTCCTCCCAGGGCCGGAAACGGTAGCCCAGGTCGGAGATGGCCTTGGCACTGGAGAAGAACATCCGCTTGCGCGCCATGCGCACGCCTTCGATCGTGACGAAGGGCTCGCCGTTGGGGCGCAGACGCGACCAGGCCTCGGAGGCCGCCGCGACCGGCATGACCAGACTGTGCGGCAATTTCACCCGCGGCGCCTTGCCGCCGGTCAATTGGGCGATGCCTTGGAGGATCTCGGCCAAGGTCATGTTGGTGCCGCCCAGGATATAGCGCTCGCCGACCTGGCCGATATCGTAGGCGAGCAGGTGGCCTTCCGCGACGTCGTCGACGTGGACGACGTTGAGGCCGGTGTCGACGAAGGCCGGCATGCGCCCAGCAGCCGCTTCAACGATCATACGCCCGGTCGGGGTCGGCTTGACGTCGCGCGGCCCGATCGGCGTCGAGGGATTGACGATGACGATCGGCAGGCCGTCCTTGGCAATCATCTCCTTGACCGCCTCTTCGGCGAGGAACTTGGACCTCTTGTAGTGCCCGATCATGTCCTTGAGGGTCGACGGTGTCTCTTCGTCCGCCGGCGTGCCGTCCCGATGCAACCCGAGAGTCGCGACGGAACTGGTGTAGACGATACGCTCGACCCCGGCGTCGGCGGCCGCCTGGACCAGGTTCCGCGTTCCCTCGAGGTTGGCCTTGTAAATCTCGTCCGGCCGGCGCGACCAGAGCCGATAGTCGGCCGCCAGGTGATATAGGCTGCGCGCACCGGCAACCAGCGGCGCCAGCGATTGCGGATCGAGCAGGTCGGCTTCGACCACCTCGATGTCCAAGCCCTCGAGATTGCGCCGATCGCTGCCGGGACGGGCCATGACGCGAACCGCCTCGCCTCGCTTCAGCAGGCTGCGAACAACGGCCGAACCGACGAATCCGGTGGCGCCGGTGACGACGACGGTCAAGACTCTGCCTCCGATCTCGTGCCGGCTAGGTCGGCTGGGTAATGTCTCCGGTGACGGAGCGCTGTCGGATTCTGGTCACACCACATTGACTTGCAAGCCGAACGATACGACCTACTCCTCGCGGGGAAATGGTGAGCGACACGCTGATTCGGGAGCTTACCGCCCCACAGAAACACGTGCCAGGGGGATATTGTGTCGCGGCTCTTGATTTTCACCCTTTCGGTTCTCCTGGCGCTCGGGTCTCCCGCCGGCGCCGCCGATCCGGCGAGTCCCAGCCAGGCCGTGGCTCGGCTCAACGAGGCCCTGCTCGACTCTATGAAAAATGCCGAGCAGCTTGGCTATCGGGGCCGCTACGAGCGCCTGGCCCCGGTCCTGAGCGAGACCTTCAACTTCCCGGTCATGGCCCGGGTCTCGGTCGGGCGGTATTGGTCCAAGCTGTCGGACGACCAGCGCGAGCGACTGGTCGATACCTTCTCGCGCATGAGCATCGCCACCTTCGCGGCCCGCTTCAACGGCTATTCCGGCGAGCGGATGGAGATCCTCGGCGAAGAGGCAGGATTGCGCCAGTCCATCCTGGTCCGCAATCAGCTGGTCAAATCCGATGGCGAGGTCATTCCCCTGCACTACCTGATGCGCGAATCGGACACCGGCTGGCGAGCGGTGGACGTCCACCTCGACGCCAAGTTCAGCGAGGTGGCGACCAAGCGGGCCGAGTACACCTCGGTCATCGACCGTGAGGGCTTCGACGCCCTGATCGCCAACCTCGAGCAGAAGATCGCCGAGCTGGCTGCTGGCAAGGCGGGCGACCAGGGCTAGGCCGCTTCCGCCTCAGATGATGGCGTGGCGAATCCGCGCCGAGACCCATTCGCTGACCACGACCGTCAAGAGGATGGCAAGCAGGATCACGCTGACCTTGCTCCAGGCCAGTTCCATCACCGACGCATTGAGCTGGATCCCGATGCCGCCGGCACCGACCAGGCCGAGAATCGTCGATTCCCGGATATTGATATCCCAGCGGAACACCGAGATCCCGGCGAAGGCCGGCGCGATCTGCGGGACGATGCCGTAGGCCAGGATCTGCGGCTTGGCCGCCCCGGTCGCGGCGACGGCCTCGACCTGCGTCGGATCGATCTCCTCGATCGCCTCGTAGAGCAGCTTGGCGACGAAGCCGATGGAGCGGAATCCGATTGCGATGATCCCGGCGAACTCGCCCGGTCCGACGATGGCGACCAGCAAGAGCGCCCAGATCAGCGAGTTGATCGAGCGCGAGGCGACGATGATGAAGAGCGCGATGGGACGCAGGAAGAGCACGCTGGGCGTGGTGTTGCGGGCCGCGAGAAACGCGACCGGCACCGCGATGACGATCGCCATCGCAGTCCCGATCGTCGCGATATTCAGGGTGTCCCAGAGCGGCCACCAGAGCTGATCGATATAGCTCCAGCGGGGTGGAACCATACGATCCGCCAGGTCGCCGGCCTGGGTGCCGGCGTCCAGAACGAAGAACCAGATCGTCTTGTCCGAGATCAGCTGGAAGCAATAGACAAAGATCAGGGCCCCGATCAGCCAACCGGCCCAGATCGCCAGCTGCCGGCCGCGCTCGCGCCGCTGCCAGACCTTGAGACCGGATTCCTCCCTGACCGGCATCACTGCACCCACTTGCGGACGTAGCCGGAGAGGTACTCGATCGCCATCACGATGGCGATGATGACCAGCAGGATCGCCGCCGCCGAATCGAACTCGTAGCGCTCGAAGGCCGTGTTCAGGGTCGCGCCGATCCCGCCGCCGCCGACGATGCCGACGACCGCCGATTCCCGGAAGTTGATGTCGAAGCGGTAGAGCGACAGGCCGATGAAGCGGGGCAGCACCTGCGGCTGGACCGCATAGTTCAGCCACTGGAACCAGCCGGCACCGGTCGCCCGCACCGCCTCGGCCTGGGTCGGGTCCATGTCCTCGATGTCCTCGGCCAGAAGCTTGGCGAAGAAACCGATGGTGGCGATGCTGAGGGTGACGAAGCCGGCGAAGGGCCCGAAGCCGAAGAGCTTGACGAAGAAGATCGCCAGCAGCACCTCCTGGAAGCTGCGCGAGACGGCGATGATGCTCCGGCAGAAGTAGTAGACGGGTGCCGGTGAGATGTTGCGCGCCGCGCCCAGCCCGACCGGTACCGATATGAGGATGCCGATCACCGTCGAGGCCACGGTCATCCAGAGGCTCTCGTTGATTCCGTCGAGGATCTCCTCCCAGCGCGACGTGAAGTCGGGCGGGAAGAAGGCGGCCAGGAAGGCCTGTCCGCGGGGCAGTCCGGCATAGACCCGGGACCAGTTGACCTCGATCGTCCCGAAGGCGGCCGCCAGGTAGAGCGCGGCGCCCAGGCCGAGAGCCCAGCGCAGCCAACGGCGTTTGATCAGGGGCGGCGGCCGCCAGCGGCGCCCGGGCACCGAAGCCTCCGACACCAAAGCCATGGTCATGCTCCCGGCCCCCTCAGGTCATGCCCGCCAGCCGGTCACGGTCGGGCTCCGGCAGGTCGTGCGGCTCCGTGGTTGAATCGGCCTCATCGTCCTCCTCGCCCTTGCCGATCGTGGCCGACCAGTCCTCCTCGCCGTAGATCTGGGTCAGCACCTCGTCGGTCAGGCCTTGAGGCCCGCCGTCGTAGACGATCTCGCCGAGCTGCAGGCCAACGATGCGCTGGGCGAACATCTTGGCCAGCAGGACGTCGTGGATGTTGATGATCGCCGGCAGGCCCCGCTCGTCGCAGAGCTCGCAGATCAGGCGCATGATCTGCCGCGAAGTCTTGGGATCGAGGCTGGCCGTCGGCTCGTCGACCAGCAGCAACTGCGGATCCTGGATCAGGGCCCGGGCGATCCCGACCCGCTGCCGCTGGCCGCCCGAGAGCTCGTCGGCCCGCTTGTCGATCATGTCTTCGAGCCCAACCCGGGCCAGAAGCCGAAAGGCTTCGTCGATGTCGCTCTGCGGAAAGCGCCGGAAGTAGCTACGCCAGAAACCGACATAGCCTAGGCGGCCCGAAAGTACGTTTTCCATCACTGTCAGGCGCTCGACCAGGGCGTATTCCTGAAAGATCATGCCCATCTGCCGACGCATCCGGCGCAGGGCGCGGCCACCCAGGCTGGAAACCTCCACCCCGTCCAACCAGACCTTGCCGTTACTCGGCTCGACCAGCCGGTTGATACAGCGGATCAGAGTCGACTTGCCGGCCCCGGAGGGGCCGATCAAGGCCAGGACCTGGCCCTTGGGCATTTCGAGATCGACGCCCTTTAGGGCCAGGTCCCCGGTCGGATAGCGCTTGGTCAGCGTCTCCAGACGCAGCAAGGCCTGCCTCCTTGACTGCCGACGGGTTGCTCAGCGGCAGTCGTAGGAGACGCCGTTCGCCGCGTCGATCTTGCGAATCACGTCCCAATCCGACTTGTGGTGGATCGAGACGAAGCGATCCTCCTTCTTGAACTCCTGCTTCAGGTCACTGCCTTCCCAATCGAAGGTGAAAAAGGCCTGCTTGATCTTCGCCACGAGATTCGGATGAAGGTTGTGGGCGTGGCCGTAGCCGGTGGTCGGGAAGGTCGCCGACTGGTAAATCGTGCGGATCTGGTCGGCCTTGATGACGTCCCGATCGATCATCCGCTTCAGGACCGAGTTGGCGACCGCCGCCGCCTCGTAGTCCTTGTTCGCGACGCCGAGGATCGAGTTGTCATGCTTGCCCGAGAAGGTGGTGCTGAAGTCCTGATCCGCGACCAAGCCGAATTCCGATTTGAGCAGGGCCGAGGGTGCCTTGAACCCGGAATTCGAGGTCGGCGAGGTGAAGGCCAGCTGCTTGCCCTTGAGTTCGGCCGGCGTCTGCAGCGCACTATCGGCGGGAACGATGATCTCCATCTCGTAACCGAAGGAGCCGTCGGCCGAAGCCATCATTGCGAAGGGCACGAAGCCAGAGCAGTTCACGGCCACCGGGTTGCCGCCGGTGTTGACCCCGGCCACGTGCAGCCGGCCGGAGCGCATCGCCTCGTACTGGGCCGCATAGGACTGAACCGGGAAGAAGACCACCTTGCGGCCGGTCACCTTCGACATGTGATCGATGAAGCCTTGCCAGACCTTGTCGTAAACCGCCGGATCCTCGACCGGCGCGTAGGAGTAGATTATCGTATCCGGGTCGACCCATTTGCTCTCGTCCATCGGCAGGTCTGCCACCATGTCGAAGTCGCGATCGCAGTAGCGCTGGTCCAGGGTCCCGCGCGGACAGTCTTCCTGGGCCTGGACGGGCTGCGCGCCCAGGGCCAGTCCCAGCACCAAGAACCCGGCAAGGCTGCCGGAGACACGACTCATCAAATGCAGCATGAAGCTCGCTCCTCCCTGTTGAAAGCCGTCGCCGATGGCGGACGGCCCGGCCCTTTGCGGGCTCGTTCTGACATTGGTTTGTGAGACTAAATGGGGAATCACCCCCATGCAAACGAACAGCGCCATCCCCGGACCGGTGCCGCCGCGCGCCCTACTCGGCCGCCATCGGGAAGGCGAGGCGCGCCAGGTCTCGGGCCAGGCCCGCGGCCTGCTCCGCGTCCAGCGCCGCCAAGGGCGGACGGATCCGGCGCCAGGCGGGATCGCCGTTGCGCTGTGCCATGATCTCCTTCAGGGCCGGAATCATCGGATAGGCCTGGATCGCCCTGCGCAGCGCGACCATCTCGTCGTTGAGCCGCGTAGCCTCGGGGCCCTGCCAGTTGTCGTAGACCGCGCGGATCGCCCCCGCGGTGACGTTGGCGGTCGCGGTGATGCAACCGACCCCACCGGCCTTGAGATTTTCGAGCAGGAAGGCCTCCGAGCCCACGAAGGTGCCGAAGCCCGGCAAGGCCTTGAGGACTGCCTCGGTATTCGCCCAGTCGCCGGAGCTGTCCTTGATGCCGACGACGGTCTCGGGATAGGCCGACACCAGGCGCTCGATCAGCGGCAGGGACCAGCCGACCTGGGCCACCGG
>JASJAL010000118.1 GCA_030067055.1 Kiloniellales bacterium
CCCGGATGACGCCCGCGAAGTGACGGCGGTCACGCCTCACGGGGCGGTGATGCGGCGTGATGTCCGCCGCGCCCGGATCGCCGCCCGCCACAAGACCGACAGAAAAATGCCCAGTTTCTGCCTCCGTCTCTCCGGACGCGGGGCACAAAGCCGCGCCAAAACCCTCCTTTGGTCGTTTTTCGGGAGGGAACCATGCAGCGCCGAAGCTTTGTTTCTTGCGCCGCCGCGGCCTGTGCCGCGCTGGCTTTCAGCCAAGCCGAACCGGCCCTTGCCGCCGGCAGCGAGGTGACGGTCGGGGAGCCCGCTGGGGGCTATCGCCTCTCCGGTCCCTTCGCCCACGAGAACCTGGCGATCTATCTGGTGCACGGGGCGCCCGCCGGTGGCCCGGTCCCGCTGACCCTGCAGGAGGCGATCGAGACGGGCGGCTTCAAGGTCTACGAGACCAACGACGTCAACGAGCTTGCGGTGCAGAACCTGGGCGCTGAACCGGTCTTCATCCAGTCCGGCGACATCGTGAAGGGCGGCCAGCAGGACCGCGTGCTGACCGTCAGCCTGATCCTGCCGCCGAAGTCCGGGCGGGTCTCGATCGGCGCCTTCTGCGTCGAGCAGGGCCGCTGGGCCGCGCGCGGCCAGGAACGCGCCGACAGCTTCTCCAGCGCCGCCGAAGCCCTGCCTTCGCGCGCGGCCAAGCTGGCGATCAAGGCACCGAAGCCGGCTGCCCACAGCGGCCGCGGCGGCGACATCGGCAGCCGCCAGCACGAGGTCTGGCGTGGCGTGGCCGACATGCAAGGCAAGCTCGAAAAGAGCCTCGGCACCAGCGTCGCCGCCGAGGCCTCGCCGAGCAGCCTACAGCTCGCCCTGGAGCACGAGAAGCTTCAGGAATCCCGCGCCGCTTACGTCGATGCGCTCCATCGAGTCGCGACGCGGGAGCCGGACGTCGTCGGCTATGTCTTTGCGATCAACGGCAAGGTGAACAGCGCCGATGTCTATCCCTCGAACGGTCTGTTCCTCAAGATGTGGCCGAAGCTGCTCAAGGCCAGTGCCGCAGAGGCGATCGGCGAAATCGACGGGCATCTGGCCGGGCCGCCGCCGGTGAGGCTGGTCGAGGATTTCCTCCAAACCGCAGAGCGGGGACGCGCGCGCCGGGACAAGCTGTCCCGCCATACCGAGCTGGAAACCCGCGAGGCGGCCGAGTCCTATTTCTTCGAGAGCCGCTCGGCCGGCGGCGACTGGGTCCACCGCAACTACCTCGCCAAGCACTGACGGGCCGGAGCGGTCTCCGAGACGGTCGCCTGCCCCTGCGGCGACTCGGGGGCGGCAGGCGGGCGGCGGAATGCGAAGAGGGGGGTCCGCCGCCCGCCCCTGCGATCGCCTGCCGGGCAGCGCGTGCTGGCGCCCCGGCGCCGCGACGGGCAAAGTGGCGCCATGCGCGTCTATCTCGCCGGACCCGAGGTCTTCCTGCCCGACGCCGATGAGATCGGCGCGCGCAAGCTCGAAATCTGCCGGCGCCACGGCCTGACCGGAATCTATCCGGGCGACACCACCCTCGAGCTTTCCGGCCTCGCGCCCCGGGCCGCCGGCCAGCGGATCTACGGCTGCAACCGCGACCTGATGAAGGGTTGCGATGCGGGCATCGCCAACATGACCCCCTTCCGTGGCCCCAGCATGGACGTCGGCACCGCTTTCGAGCTCGGCTACCTGGCCGCCCTTGGCCGACCGGTGCTGGGTTACAGCAACTCGGCCCGGAGCTTCCCGGAGAGGACCCTCGCCTACTTCGGCCTCGACCCGGCCCCGGGCGAGGGCGAACCGCCGGCGCGCGATCCCCTCGGCCTGGCGATCGAGAACTTCGACATGGCCGACAACCTGATGCTGGACGGCGCGATCCTGGACGCCGGCTTCGAGGTCGTGACCCGGCAGGTCGACGATCCGGACCGGCTGTACCGGGATCTGACCGGTTTCGAGGCCTGCGTCGAGGCGCTGGCGGCCCGCCGGGAAACCGGCCGCTAGTCGTCTGCGGATCGGGAGTTTCCCGAGCTTCCGCCGCCGCCCGCTCTGCGGCAAACTGATCGTAGAACCGGTATCGGCGAGGACCGTGGCATGCCCAAGCATCTGACGGTTGGCCAGCTCACCCAGTACCGCCGCGAGGGCGTGACCTTTCCGCTCGCCGTCCTCTCGGCCGAGGATGCGGCTGCGCATCGGTCTCGGCTGGAAGCTGCCGAGGCGCAGCGGCCCTTCCACTATCTGACCAAGCCCTATCTGATCTTCGGTCCGGCGGATGCCCTGGCCCGGCACCCGGCCCTGCTGGACGCGGTCGAGGACGTTCTGGGGCCGGACGTCCTGCTTTGGGACTCCGCCTACGTGATCAAGGAAGCGGAGGACCGGCGCCAGGTCGGCTGGCACCAGGACCTGACCTACTGGGGCCTGGATTCCGACGAGGTGGTGACCGCCTGGGTCGCCCTCACCCCGGCCAACCCGGACAACGGCGGCATGCGCTATCTGCCGGGCTCTCACCGCCAGGGGCGCCTGGACCATGTCGACACGCACGACGAAAAGAGCATCCTGCACCGCGGTCAGGATGCCTCGGCCCACATCGATCCGGCCGCGGTCGCGACGGACATCGTGCTCCAGCCGGGCGAAGCCTCGCTGCACCACGGCTGGACGCTCCACGCCTCCGGTCCCAACCCCACCGTCGATCGGCGGATCGGCCTGACCGTCCAGTACGTGACCCCGCGGGTCCGCCAGACCCTGACCGACCAGGAGAGCGCGACCCTGGTCCGCGGCCGAGACCCCTACGGCCACTTTCGCCCGGAGCCGGCCTTCGCCGGCGATTTCGACCCGGCTGCCCTGGCCTTCCAGGCCGAAGCCGAACGCCTCAAGACCTGGGTCTACGACCACGCCTGAATCGCGTCTGGAGGGCGCCCTCCGGGACTGGACAAAGCCCCCAAAAGGCGCCATAAAGCGCCGCTTTGACCGACAGGAGTGGCTATGTGCGCGGCGGTCGCGGCCCCTAAGGCACAGGGGGGCGATCCCTGGACGGCTCGGGTCCTGACCATCTTCCCGGAGATGTTCCCCGGGCCGCTGGGCGCCAGCCTCGCGGGCAAGGCGCTGGAAAAGGGTTTGTGGCGCTTGCAGGTTCTGGACATCCGGGACGTTGCGCGCGATAAACACCGCTCCGTGGACGATGCGCCCTTCGGCGGCGGGCCGGGCATGGTTTTGCGCCCGGACGTCGTGGATGCGGCGCTGGCCGCCGTGGAGACGGCGCCCGGCCCGGTCATCTATCTCTCGGCCCGGGGCCGCCTGCTGGATCAGGCGCGGGTTCGGGAACTGGCGGCGGAGCCGGGGCTGACCCTGCTCTGCGGCCGCTACGAAGGGGTCGATCAGCGGGTTCTGGACGCCCGCCGCGTGGTAGAGCTGAGCATCGGTGACTACGTGCTCTCCGGCGGCGAAGCGGCGGCCATGGTGGTGATCGACGCGGTGCTGCGGCTGCTGCCCGGGGTCATGGGCAACGAGGCCAGCAGCGGCGAGGAGAGTTTCGAACGGGGACTCCTGGAGTATCCCCACTACACGCGGCCCGCCGAGTGGCAGGGCCACCCGGTGCCGGAGGTGCTGCTCTCCGGCCACCACGCCGAGATCGACCGCTGGCGACGGGCGCAGGCGGAGAAGACGACAAAACAGCGGCGGCCCGACCTCTGGGCCCGCTATTGCAAGGACGCGAAGGAACAAGAGCCATGAACACCATCCAAAAGCTCGAGAAGGACCAGATCGATCGGCTCAGCGCCGAAAGGCAGATCCCCGACTTCGCGCCCGGCGACACGATCCGCGTCGACGTCAAGGTGGTCGAGGGCACGCGCGAGCGGATCCAGGCCTTCGAGGGTGTCTGCATCGGCCGCAAGAGCCGCGGCATCAACTCCTCCTTCACGGTTCGCAAGATCTCCTACGGCGAAGGCGTCGAGCGCGTCTTTCCGCTGTTCTCGCCGCGTATCGCCGGGATCGCGGTGGTCCGTCGCGGCGACGTCCGCCGGGCCAAGCTCTATTACCTGCGCGGCCGGCGCGGCAAGTCGGCGCGCATCGCCGAGAAGACCACGGGCCTGGCAGGCAAGCTGACGGCCGCCGAGCGCGAGGCCGCCGCCGAGGCCAAGTCCCAGGCGCAGCAGGCCGCCAAGGCCAAGGCCGCCGCGGCCAAGACCGCCAAGGCCGAGGCCCCGGCCGAAGAAGCCGCCGAGGCCTAAGGGCGAACCCACAGGGCGCTGCGGCGCCACAAGCAGCGACAAGCGGGCCGGCGCCGACTTCCGCCAGGCGCAGGGCGCCCCTGGGAGGAAGAAACCGATGGCTCAGCCGCGCACGCTCTTCGACAAGATCTGGGACGGCCACGTCGTCGACCGCCAGGACGACGGCACCTGCCTGATCTACATCGACCGCCACCTGGTCCACGAGGTGACCAGCCCGCAGGCCTTCGAGGGCCTGCGCCTGGCCGGTCGCCCGGTGCACCGGCCCGAAGCGACCCTCGCGGTGCCCGACCACAACGTGCCGACCAGCGACCGCTCCAAGGGCATCGACGACGAGGAGAGCCGGATCCAGGTCGAGACCCTGGTGGCGAACTGCGCCGAGTTCGGCGTGCCGATCTTCAAGATGGACGACGTCCGCCAGGGCATCGTCCACATCATCGGTCCCGAGCAGGGCTTCACCCTGCCCGGCATGACCATCGTCTGCGGCGACTCCCACACCTCGACCCACGGCGCCTTCGGTTCGCTGGCCTTCGGCATCGGCACCTCGGAGGTCGAGCACGTCCTGGCGACCCAGACCCTGATCCAGAAGCCGGCCAAGAACATGCGCATCACCGTGGACGGCGCGCTGCCGCTCGGGGTCACCGGCAAGGACCTGGCTCTGGCCATCATCGGCAAGATCGGCACCGCCGGCGGCACCGGCCACGTCATCGAGTATGCCGGCGAGGCGGTTCGGGCGCTCTCCATGGAGGGCCGGATGACCCTCTGCAACATGTCGATCGAGGGCGGCGCGCGCGCCGGCCTGATCGCGCCCGACGAGACCACCTTCGAATACCTCGTGGGCCGGCCGATGGCGCCCAAGGCCGGGCAGTGGGAGGCGGCGGTGACCCATTGGCGCAGCCTGCCCTCCGATCCCGGGGCCGCCTACGACACCGAGGTCACCCTGGCCGCCGCCGAGATCGAGCCCCAGGTCACCTGGGGCACCAGCCCAGAGGATGTGCTGCCGATCTCGGGCGCCGTGCCGGGGCCGGCCGAGGCGACCAGCCCCGAGAAGGCACAGGCGATCCGCCGCTCGCTGCAGTACATGGGCCTGACCGCCGGGATGCGGCTCGCCGATATCACCGTCGACAAGGTCTTCATCGGCTCCTGCACCAACGGCCGGATCGAGGACCTGCGCGCCGTCGCGAAGGTCGCCGAAGGCCGCAAGGTCTCCGACGGGGTCCATGCCATGATCGTGCCCGGCTCGGGTCTGGTGAAGCACCAGGCCGAGGACGAGGGCCTGGACCGGATCTTCGTCGAGGCCGGCTTCGACTGGCGCGAGCCGGGCTGCTCGATGTGCCTGGCGATGAATGCCGACAAGCTGAAGCCCGGCGAGCGCTGCGCTTCGACCTCGAACCGCAACTTCGAGGGCCGCCAGGGCCCCGGCGGACGGACCCACCTGATGAGCCCGGCCATGGCGGCGGCGGCGGCCGTGACCGGCCGCCTGACCGACGTGCGCGACCTGGTCGACTGAGGTCGCGAGGCGGAGGTGGCCGTGCCCTTCGGTCTCGCGCTTCGCCGGCTTCCCGAGATCGCACCGTGCCTCGCGGCCGCCACCCTGGTCGTCCTCTTGTCTCCGCCCGTCCGGGCCGACGAGGTGCCCGAGGTCAGCTTTGCCGAAGAACTCAGGCGCGGCCTGGACTCGGCGGGTCCGGCCGAGGACCGGATCGCCGAGGTCCTGCGTGCCTTCTACACCGACCGCGACCTGGCGCCGGTCTGGGTCACCGAGGCGGGCCCCGGCCCCCGGGTCGCCGCGGCGATCGACGTTTTGGCGGCGGCCGAGGATGATGGCCTTGATCCGGCCGACTACGACCTGGAGGCGATCCGAAAGCTTGCATCGGCGGCCGCGGCCGCGTCCCTGGCCCCGCTCGAGATCGGGCTCAGCCGGGCACTCCTGCGCTTCCTCTCCGATCTCGCCGGCGGCCGGGCCGCGCGGGTGACCGCGGCGGCCGATGGCGAATCCCTGCGCGAGGCGATCGACGAGGCCCAACTGATCACCGGCGCCGTCGAGGCCGAGGACCTCACGGCCTTCGTTGCCGGGGCGCGACCGCAAAGCGCGCGCTACGCCGCCCTCAGGCAGGCTCTGGCAGAGTACCGCCGCATTGCCGCCGAGGGCGGCTGGGATCCCATCCGCAGCGGCCCGCCGCTCCGGCTCGGCAGCATCGCGACCCGGGTCCCGGACCTGCGCAAGCGCCTGACGCTGACCGGCGACCTGCGGCCGTCCTCGCGCGGCCTCTCGGCGCTCTACGATCAGGCGTTGGCTGCCGCGGTCCGGCGCGCCCAGCAGCGTTACGGTCTGGACCCCGACGGCGTGGTCGGGCCGGAAACTTTGGAGGTGCTCAACGTTCCGGTGGCCGAGCGGGTCTCCCAGCTCGCCCTCAACCTGGAGCGGCTGCGCTGGATGCCGGCGGATCTGGGCGAGACCTTCGTCCACGTCAATCTGGCGGGCCCGAGCCTGCGACTGGTCGAAGCGGGCGAGCCGCGCCTCGAACTGCGTATCGCCGTCGGCCGCCCCTACCGCGGAACCCCGGCTTTCAGCCAGGCGCTGACCTCGGTCGTCTTCAGCCCGGACTGGACCGTGCCGCCGAGCATCTTCGAGGCCGAGCTCCTGCCGGTCCTGCGCAAGGATCCGGGCTACCTCGCGCGCAACGGCTTCACCGTCTTCAGCGACTGGAGCGAGGAGGCCAAGGCCCTGGATCCGTTGGCCATCGATTGGTCGACGGTCGACGGAGCGGCCCTGACCTTCAAGCTGCGCCAGGCGCCGGGTCCCGGGAATCCGCTCGGCCGCATCAGCTTCCTCTTCCCGAACGACTTCGGCCTCTGCCTTCACGACACCCCGATCAACGCCGCCTTCGAGGTCGATGGCCCCGGTTTCGACCTGGGCTGCATCCGCGTCGAATCGCCCCAGCGACTGGCGGAGGCTCTGCTGGCCGGCACCTCGGACTGGTCGAGGGAGAGCATTGCCGAGGTCCTTAACGAGGGAACGCCGACCGCCGTCGGCCTGCCCGACCCGGTTCCGATCCACATCACCTACATGACCGCCTGGACCGAAGGCAAAGCCATCCAGTTCCGCGACGACCTCTTCGGCCGCGACGCGAAGCTGGCGGCTGCGCTGCGTGCCAGCCCATGAGGCCGTCTGGCCGGGATGCGGGGCCCTGCAACCGGACAACCGGCGCCGGCGAGACCAAAGCGCTTTTCCTTTCGGCCGGCGCTCTCTTTAATGATCCTCGGCCTCTTCGCGGCGCGACGGCCGATCTGGGAGCTGCGGTGCCAACGGGGAGTGTGATATGCGCAGCCTACTTCACCTTGCTACCCTGACCCTTTCGATTCTGGCGGCGGCGCCAGCCCCGGCGACGGAGCTGCGGACTGAGCTGGCCGCGAGCTTTCAGCCCGCCTTGGCGGCGGCGAACGGCCCTGGCCGTCAGGAGTCGCTGACGCGGCTCGAGGCCTTCTATCGCGGCCGGGACATGGCCCCGCTCTGGGTCGACGACGCGGGCGTGACGCCGCGGGGCCGCAAGCTGGCAAAGCTCCTCGGCCTCGCCTATCGCGACGCGCTCTATCCCGAGGATTACGGTGCGGCGGCGGTGGCCACCCTGCTCGAGGTCAGGCAGCCCGACCTCCTGGCCGAGCTGGAATGGCGCCTCAGCCTGGGGCTGATCGACTTTGCCGTCGACCTCGGAGAGGGCCGGACCGCCCCCGACGTCTCGGATGCCAAGCTCTACGAATACCGCGAGCCGGTCGACCCGGCGGCGGTGTTTGCCGCGGCGAGCGAGGCCGAGGACATGGCGGCCTTGATCCAGAGTTACCGGCCGCAAACCCCGCGCTACGCCCGCCTGAAAGCGGCGCTGGAGGCCTACCGACGGATCGACGAGGTCGGCGGTTGGGATACCATCCCGGACGGCGAGGTCCTGAAGCCCGGGATGTCGGACCCCCGCCTGCCCGCGATCCAGGCGCGGCTGCGCCTCTGGGGCGACCTCTCCGAGGCCGATGCCTCCGGCACGGCGACGCGCTACGACGGTGCCCTGGTGTCGGCGGTCAAGCGCATGCAGTGGCGCCATGGCCTGGACCCCGACGGCGTGATCGGCCGCAACACCCTGGCCGCTTTCAACGTGCCGATCGAGGTGCGGCTGCGCCAGATGGAACTCAATCTCGAGCGGCGGCGCTGGATGCCGGACGACCTGGGACGGCGCTTCATCTTCGTAAACCTGGCGGATTATGCTCTCAAGCTGGTCGACGGCGAGAAGACCCT